>DASZPC010000731.1:0-1779 GCA_035550455.1 Chitinophagales bacterium
CACTATGTACAAAATCCTTTTAGGCCTACTCAAGTTATTTCCGCTTTAGGCTTATTCAAATGGTAGTTGATAATTATAAGCGCTGTAGCAAAAAAGGGTAAAATGGGGATTTTGTACCTAACCAGAGCGCCATAATTGAAACTTGTGAGCCCAATAGCAACCCCTAGGATAATTACAAAAGGCACGCAAAAAACTATAAGGTGGTTGCGGATAAGGATACCGCCCAAAGAATAAATCCGCTTGTTAGCGAGCATACGTACGGTTACATATAAAAAAACAAGGCTTTCAACCCCCGACAGCAACATAACAGGACTGCGGATTTGCCAAACAAAAGGGCCAAACAACGTAATAATCAAGGCCAGCGGCGCCTGCCGCATAATACCTGATGGTGTATACACTACATCACCGCCCAATGAGTAGGCAGAGCCGCCCTGAGTTTCGCCAAGGTATTCGTGCCAGCTTTTAAACCCTTCTGCCTTTTGCTGTAGCGATTCCAGTTTGTATGACTGCACCTCGCTACCCACACCTCGTAAAAACAACACCGAACCGCCTATAGCTCCGGCAATCATTAAGGGGCCAAACAAAAAGCGCATTAATGAACTGGATATGAAATTACGGTAATAAGTAACCGTCATTAGCATTAAGCAGGGCACCAACACAAAAAGTATGAACCCGCGTATTAGAGCCATTAAAAACCCGGTGATAAAAAGAACAACAATGTATTTAACAATCCCTCTTCTTAAAATTACAACATTGTAATAGCAATAAAAGAATAGCATAATTGACCCCAGCATGATACTATCTTTAGAAAGGCCTGAACCCCAGAATATAACCGAAGGGATTATCATAAAGGCTGTAAAAAGCTGCTTGTGGAGCATAGGATAAGCAGAAGTAATCAATTTAAAAACCCGCCATTGAAACTGAAAAGAAATAAAAGCAAACATCAGGCATAAGCTCAGGTATGAATTCATACAAAACAGGTCAAGAATGCTGGCTATTCTTATTGTGGTAAGGGTTGGTGTTCCCCTTAACAAATAAAAAACCCCGTGTTGGGCAACATAGGATACGGCTTCTATAGGGTATAATGTCTTAATAGAAAAAACAAACTTAAAGTAAATCCCAGGGTCAGTAAAAAAAAGCCCGAATAAAGGATGGACCGTATAGAAAAAGCTAATGCTGTCGCCACCTTTGTAATAAAAAAGATAAATGAACGCAAAGCCAAGCGAGCCCAAAAGCTTATAGGTTAAACCCCTGATATAATACGTTTTGTATAGAGGGTTCTTGCGGTTAAACGCCACAATTTGATGCCCTATCAAATAAAAAGCACTCAGGTAAATGGGCATTAACAGGAAATCGAAAACATCCATATTTTGTTCCAAAATTAATCGTTTATTCCATCTTTGCGGCATAGCTAAGCGTAGCCTCTATGTGTGGTATTGCCGGATACTTTTCGAAACGTGAAGAACATGGACTGGAAAAAGCCCTGGGGTCGGCAATAAATGAACTGCAAAAACGCGGCCCCGATTTCAGACAAACACTGGTGCTTAGCCCACATGTAGCTTTTGGGCATGCCCGCCTTTCAATTATTGATACCTCACTGGCAGCTAACCAGCCCATGGCCGATAAAAGTGGCAGGTATGTCATTGTTTTTAATGGTGAAATTTTCAATTATGCCGAATTAAAAAGCCGGTTTCTACAGGAGCAGGCGCTTGAAACCGCTTCAGATACCGAGGTGCTGCTTTATCTTTTTATAAAACTTGGGAAAGACTGCCTGCAACA
>DASZPC010000732.1:0-4419 GCA_035550455.1 Chitinophagales bacterium
CGAAATTTTAATACCCCCTGCATTTACAAAGAGCAGATTGTAGCGAAATAGTTACACCTTGTTGGCTGTTTTTTTAAACAGTTGCTATTTATCTGTACCCTTTTAACTGTTAAAAAGCATAGCCCCCAAATTATTTAACAAAACGGGTTGTTATTATTTACCATCTACCAAGAACATGAAGGGGATATTTTCCTTTAGTTTGGCTTCAAGGCCTATAATTTTGGCATGAGACGCATCGGCAATTTTGTAGCGGGCGGTATCGCCAACGGCAGTATAATAGCGGGTATGGAAATCGAGCATGGCCTGTATATCGACCAATTTATCGCCAGCCGATGGTTCCCTTACTGTTATGGGAAGGTTTAACCATTTATAGGGCAACCTTATGAAACTATCGCCCATATTGGTTTTGGTTTTTGAAACAAAGCAACCCGAAACATAAGCATCGGGGGTGCATAGCTTGTTATCAATGCAATAAATAAATGCCTTAGGGTCGAACAGCAAAGCATAGGAGTGTTCAGTGCAAACGCTTTGAATTTTATTAAACAGCCGACGGTAAGCATCTGATAATCTCGGCTCGTCAAGTGTACAGCCCGTATTATAAATTTCCTGGGGGTGGGCGGCGCCTAATTGGGCTACAAAGTTGTCGTATTCAGGTTTTATCAATTTATAGAAATCGGGATATAGGTTTTCGAGGATAGTATAATTGGTGAATTTGTAATCGTAATTCAATACCACTAAATCGGGCCTGAAATTTTCAGCAATACGGTAGTAGTAATATTCAGATACAAGCGTCCAGTCTGATACCACAATTACGCTGTTTTTGGGGGCCGATTCATCCAGTGTTTTCATCAAGCTTTCGCTTAAATCAAATTCTCTTTTATCGGCCAATGGGAAATTCCAAAGCAATTGGGCTACTAATAAAACAGGTATTACGGCCAGCCAGGGCTTACCATACTGCAGCAGCCATTCCAAGCCAAAAGGAATGCAGAGCGTGAGAAAATAAAGCGGCAAAAGGATGTATGCATCGCTATCGCCCACCTGGTCGAACCGCAATTGATAGATAAGCAGAAAGGAGGCATACACTAAGGCGATAATTGCAAAGCGGAACCACTTTTTGCGGTACAATTCAAACAGGCCAATGGCAAAAAACACCAGGAAGCCGCCGTATTCGTGTGCAATTAGCCAGCTAAAGTAGGGTATGCGCATACCCACTATACCGGAAACTTCTTTCTGAAGGTTTTTGGTCCAGGCACCCCCGCTGATGTGGTAATAAAAGCGGTCCCAGTTGTCGGGGCTGCCAAATTTAAAGGGCAGGCTTACGGTGGCCCGGTACATCATGATACCATAAAAGAAGATAGTAATAGCAGCAGTTACGCCGGTGAAGACCCAAAAATCGCGTGTGCGGAAAAAGTCGAAAATGCCTGGTTCTCTTTTTAATTGTTCTTTCTTTTTCTTTTTGGGGTCTTTACCGGTAGTCCTTATTTTAAAAATATCGGGACCGGTAAAAAGAAAAATAAAAGGAAAAAAGAAAATGGTTGTCAAATGGTGATTAGCTAAGCCAAGTGCAAGCCCGGTGGCAGCAATAATTCCATCGGGTGTTTTATGGCTTTGGTTATAGCGCACCAGCCCATATACAAGTAGCGAAAAAGTAAAAACATGAAAAGCATACACTTCCACATTAGTGGCCCAGTACCAACTTGTAAAACCGGTGGCAAAAATAAGCGATGCTGACAAGGCTAAAAACTGGCCGGTAAGCACTGGTTGTGCCGGATAGCTGCGTTTCAGTATGTTTTCAACTGTGAGGAACATTAGCATACAGGCTACTGACATGCTGAGGATAGAAAATAGGTCTATTTTCAAAAAATGCGAGTGGATAAAAGGGCTTATTAACTGGCACCACAGCCAACCGAGGTACACATACGAGGGGGTTCCGGGCCCGTGCGCTACAGAAGCTATTTTAGTAACAAGGGCAAATTCGCCAGCATCGGCAAAGCCTAACGATGAAGGGTGCGTGTAAAAAAACAATGCAAAGGGCAGAATAAAGGCAAGCAAGGCAAAAGCTATAGCCTGAATTTTTTTGTTATCCATGGATTGGCTTTTTGAACCGCGCACAATTTATGAAAAACCACAAGTTATAACGTGCCGGAGCGTGTTAATGGTTCAACTTATCATAAACCGGTTTATTACGGGTATATATTTCTACAAAGCGGCCAAACATTTCATCGTAGCGGCTGCGGTTTGCAGGGTTAGGGGTAAAGGTTTTATCCACCTCCACCCATTTCGATACATCGTCAAGGCTAATCATGTTAAGCGCCAGTAAAGCCAGAATAGCTGTACCCCGGCTGTTGCTCATTAAAGGCTCCTTCATTTGCCTTACCTGCCGTTCAAATACATCGGCAATTATCTGGCTCCAAACAGCCGAGTTGGCCCCACCACCAATAAAGTTGATGTTATCCAGTTTTTTAGCGGTCATTTTTTCTACATACATCAATAACCAGCGGGCGTTAAGGCTTACCCCCTCAAGCACGGCACGCATCATGTGGCTGCGGGTGTTATTTAAAGATACATTATAGAAGCCGCCACGCACACTATGGTCATCAATCGGGCTGCGCTCGCCATACATCCAAGGTAAAAAATATACCCCCTCGCTGCCGGGCGGAACCTTGTCAACTATCTGGTCAACCAGTTTATAGAAGTTTTTTGGTGCAGGGCCGGTGTTCAATTCATCATTGGCATAAATCAGGTTGTTTTTCAGAAAGTTGAGGCAGGCTCCGGCAGTTTCCTGCTCATTGGCGATTAGATACCTGCCGGGCAGGGCTGAAGGGATAGTGCCCATGTTGTGGAAAATGTCCGTCTTTTTAAACGGCACATGGCACACCAGCCACGATGAAGTGCCTATGTAAAAATGGCCTTCAAAATCGCGTACGGCGCCCGAGCCAACGGCGGCACTTTGCACATCGGGCGTACCTGAAAATACCCTTACATCGGGGCTTAGGTTAAATTCAGCAGCAATCTCTTTGGTTACTGTGCCAAGCAGCGAGTTGGTGGGCACCAAATCCGGAAGCTTAGCTTTTTCGATGCCGGTTAAGCGCAGTAAATCATCGTGGTAACTTACATTATTAATGTCGCGATTGTCGGTTACCCAGTGCAGGGTGATAGAGTCGTAAGAAGCGGCGAACCTGCCGGTAAGCCATAAATTCAGGTAATCCTTCGGTTCTAAAAACTTGTAAGTTTTTTCATAAACCTGCGGCAGTTTGTTTTTGATATAAAGGATGTGCGCAATGGGGTCTTTACCCGATTTAGTAGGCCCGCCGCCTGTAAGCCTTACCCATTTTAATATTTTGCCTACGCCATAGCCATCAACCCGTATGGGGCCGTGTGTAAGTTGGGCCACATATTCGGCGCCACGGGTATCCATCCATATAATCGAATCCATCAGGGGCTTGCCATCATTGCCTACAGCAACTGTACCACTCCATTGCGCAGTGGTATTTACGGCAATAATTCTTTTAGTGTCAACACCGGTGTTGGCAATTAATTGCTTATAGCAATCCCGTATGGCATCGGTCCAATCCTGTGGTTTTTGTTCGGCGCCACCATGTTCGTACAGCAGCAGGGGCACTTCTTTAAACTCGTTGCCAATGCATTTTATTTTTGAATCGAATAAAGCCACCTTGGGGCCTGAAGTACCAAGGTCGATAGTTAGAATAAGAGGATCGTTTACTGCCATGCCTGCCATTTAGATGGGCCGAATTTATGCAACTTCGCTTAGCATTAAAATGATTTTTTAGCCACAATCCATCCAAATTATATCAATCTTTGAACCGCGTGAAGCATAATTTGTTATTCAGTTCAATTTACCAGGGCTATGAAATACGCAACCATAAATCCTTTTAATAATGAAACCATACGGGAATTTGCCATACAGGGCTTTCCGGATGTGAATGTTTCCATAAAAGCGTTTAACCAATGGCGCAAACTAAGTGTGGAAGAACGCGGCGCACAGTTGCAAAAAGTAGCCGCTTTAATAGAAAAAAGAAAAGTTGAATATGCGGCGCTTATTACGCTTGAAATGGGTAAGCCCATTGGCGAGGCTGAATATGAAATGAACAAGGTGCTTACCGCCTTCAATTATTATATTACCCATGCGCCAAAGTTTTTGAAAGACGAGCCGGTGCAAACCAATGCCTCTAAAAGTTATATCCGGTTTGACCCACTTGGCATTATTATATCGGTTATGCCGTGGAACTTTCCCTTCTGGCAGGTATTCCGTTTTGGCGTTCCCTCTTTAATGGCAGGAAATGTAACTATTTTGAAACATGCCCCCAGCGTGCCACAGTGTGCCGCAGCTATTGAAAATCTTTTTCATGAAGCGGGGCTGCCCGATGGGGTTTTTAAAAATTATTATCTGGGCCATGA
>DASZPC010000733.1:0-4566 GCA_035550455.1 Chitinophagales bacterium
GAAAAAACCACGGTTTTATCCTTGCCCAGTTGCTTTATCAGCGAGCGGATTTCAACCAACTGGTTAGGGTCAAGCCCCGAGGTGGGCTCGTCCAGTATTAATACTTCAGGGTTATGCAGCATGGCCTGTGCCAGCCCCACCCGTTGCTTATAGCCTTTTGATAATTGCCCTACCTTCTTTTTTCTTTCGGCGGTAAGGCCGGTGATTTCAATCATTTCGTCAATACGCCTGCCGGTAGCACTACCCATTTTATGCAGGCCTGCCATAAATTCCAGGTATTCGCGCACATACAAATCGTGGTAAAGCGGGTTGTTTTCGGGCAGGTAGCCTATCTTTTTGGTTACCTCCAGGGGGGCTTCGGCAGTATCAAACCCGCATACTGTGGCTTTGCCCATAGTTTGGGGGATAAAGCAGGTAAGTATTTTCATAGTAGTGCTTTTACCAGCGCCATTAGGCCCTAAAAAGCCAAGCACCTCGCCCTTGTTAACCTCGAACGATATATTATCAACTGCCCTTTGGGCGCCATAAACCTTACTAAGGCCTTCTACTTTTACCGACATGGGGCAAATATATTACTCTTTAACGGTTTTGGCCCGGCCACAGTATTGAATGGATTTTAAATTTTCAAATTTATATTCGCGGCTTATGAGCAAAGAGAATACACCCAACCTTTTCCAGGAAATTATTTCGCACTGTAAAGAATACGGCTTCATTTTCCCCTCCTCCGAAATATATGACGGCCTTAGCGCCGTGTATGATTACGGCCCGTATGGTATTGAACTGAAAAACAAACTACAGCAATACTGGTGGAAAGCCATGGTGCAGTTGAATGATAATATAGTGGGGCTTGATGCCGCTATTTTTATGCATCCCAAAACATGGAAAGCATCGGGCCACGTAGATGCTTTTAACGACCCCTTAATTGATAATAAAGATTCGAAAAAGCGCTATCGCGCCGATGTGTTGATTGAGGATGCTATAGCGAAGATTGAGGATAAGATTAGCAAGGAGGTGGAGAAGGCGCAGAAAAAATTCGGCGAAAGTTTTGATAAAGAAATGTTTTTGAACACCAACCCGAATGTGCTGAGGAATAAAGAGAAACTGGCTACCATAGAATCGCGCTTTAAAGCCGCCCTGGAGGAAAACGATATGGCCGGGTTAAAGCAGATAATTATTGACCTTGAGATTGTTTGCCCCATTAGCGGCACCCGCAACTGGACAGATGTGCGCCAGTTTAACCTGATGTTTAGCACAGAGGTGGGTTCGGTGGCCGAAGAAGCCAGCGTTATTTACCTGCGGCCTGAAACCGCACAGGGTATTTTTGTTAATTTCCTGAATGTACAAAATACCTCGCGCCAGCGCCTGCCCTTTGGTATTGCGCAGGTGGGCAAAGCTTTCCGCAACGAAATTGTGGCCCGGCAGTTTATTTTCCGCACCCGCGAGTTTGAACAAATGGAAATGCAGTTTTTTGTGCGCCCCGGCACTGAAATGGAATGGTACAACCACTGGAAAGAAGCCCGCATGAAATGGCACCGATCGCTGGGTTTTGCCGCCGAGAGCCTGAAATTTTATGACCACCTAAAACTGGCACACTATGCCAATGCAGCTGTAGATATTCAATTCAATTTCCCGTTTGGGTTTAAAGAGATTGAGGGTATCCACTCACGCACCGATTTTGACCTTAAGAACCACCAGGAGCTTTCGGGCAAAAAACTCCAGTACTTCGACCCCGAACTTAACCAAAGCTATATCCCGTACGTAGTTGAAACTTCCATTGGTTTGAACCGCACCTTCCTTGCGCTCATCTGCAATGGTTATAAAAATGAAAAGTTGGAAGACGGAACCGAGCGCACAGTCCTCGCTTTGCCGCCATTCCTCGCACCGGTACAAATTGCAGTTTTCCCCTTGGTTAAAAAAGATGGTCTGCCCGAAAAGGCTACTGCTATTTACGATGAATTGAAATGGGACTTCCAGTGCTTTTACGAGGAAAAAGATTCCATTGGCAAGCGTTACCGCCGAATGGACGCAATAGGCACGCCTTATTGCATTACCATAGACCACCAAACCCTCGAAGACAACACCGTTACCATCCGCGAACGCGATACCATGAAACAGGATCGTGTCAGCATCGAGCAGTTAAAACAGGTAGTAACTGACCGCGTTGACTGGAGGAAAGGATTGAAGTAATATTTAGCCGGTTAACAGATAGTTGTTACGTTATTTGAAATTTTATGCCCCGCAATCTCCGCCCCCATATTCTGCTTTTTATCGTCAACCTGTTTTATGGTGCGGGTTTTACTGTTTCAAAAATGGTAATGCCCGAATACATCGGGCCGTTTGGATTCATATTTATACGGGTTTCGGTTACTACTATCTTATTCTTTATTCTGCACTATTTCTGGCTGAACGAAAAAGTAGAGCGAAAGGACTTTTTGCTGCTCGCAGTCTGTGCCTTATTCGGGGTAGTCATTAATCAGGAAATGTTTTTTCTCGGCCTTAGTATCACCACGCCTATCAATGCCTCGCTCATTATGATAATGGCGCCTATCCTCGTATTTGTTATTTCCTTTCTTTTGTCATACGAAAAAATTACCTGGCAAAAAATACTGGGGCTTATCATGGGTGCTTCGGGCGCGTTGGTAATTTTGGGCGGCAAAGGGTTTACTTTTTCAGGCAAAACCCTCCCTGGCGACCTCTTCGTCCTTATTAATGCCACTTCCTACGCCATTTATCTGGTTATCGTTCGCCCCTTAATGAAAAAATACCATCCGCTTACGGTTATTAAATGGGTATTCTTTTTCGGACTGGGGCCGGTTATCATTTTTGGCTACCGGCAAATTATGCAGGTGCAGTGGCATACTTTTACATGGCATATCTGGCTTGGCCTCCTGTTCATCGTTTTTTGCGTTACTTTTTTAGCCTATCTGTTCAATATTATTGCCCTGCGCGAAGTCCACTCGTCAGTAGTAGGGGCGTATATCTATTTGCAGCCTATTCTGGCTACTATTATTTCAATTTCATTGGGGAAAGATAAACTATGCTCCGAAAAAATACTTTCTGCGGTTTTAATATTCGGTGGCGTTTACCTGGTTTCACTGGCAGGCAATATCAGGCGCTATAATAACCCTGTAAAAGAGCCTGATAGCAACGATATGCTGATGGAATAAGGATTTTAGTATTTGTCCACCAGTATCTGATATTCAGCCCTTGCGCATCGCAAATGGTCTTTTAACTTCGCAACATGTTAAAATCAATGACAGGCTTTGGTAAAGCCAGCGGGCAGATAGATGAACGCACAGTAAATGTTGAGGTAAAATCGCTTAACAGCCAGAAAGGTCTGGACCTCAGCGTTAAAGTTCCCAGCAAATATCGGGAATTTGAGTATGCACTGCGCAATAAAGCCGGCAGCATTTTGCAGCGGGGCAAAGTGGATATTTTTATAACGCTTGAGCATAATACCGCCGCCAGTGAGTTATCACTTAACCGCGAACTGATAAAATCTTATTTCGAGGAGTTTAAAAAGATAGCCGATGAAGTAGGCGCTTCTACCAACGACTTGCTGCCTACGGTTTTAAAAATGCCTGATGTAATTGGTGAATCGCACGAAGTGCCCGGCGAGGAAGAATTACAGCAAATTGAAGAGTTGCTGTTAAAGGCAGTAAACGAAGTGGATGGTTTTAGAATAACCGAAGGAAAATCGCAGGAGAAAGAATTAAAACTGCGTATAAGCAATATTGTAAAATTCAGGGAAGAACTGATTGGCGAAGATAAACGCCGGGTAACCGAAATACGCGAACGCCTTAAAAACAACCTGGAGGCATTTGTGCCTAAAGATAAGATTGACCCCAACCGGTTTGAGCAGGAGGTGATTTACTACATAGAAAAGCTGGATATTACCGAAGAATTGACGCGTTTAAAATCGCATTGCAGCTATTTTAACAGCATTATTGATGATAAGAATGAAGAACTGAAAGGCCGCAAGCTGAATTTTATAACACAGGAAATAGGCCGCGAAATAAATACCATAGGTAGCAAAGCCAACGATGCTATAATGCAGAAGATTGTGGTTAACATGAAGGATGAACTGGAGAAAATAAAGGAACAGACAAACAACATACTATAAACCGAATTTGAATTATGTCGCATAGCGTAACCCGGGTACTTATACCGCCTAAAAAAATTATAATCATCACTGCACCATCCGGAGCAGGTAAATCATCTATTGTAAAAAAGCTATTGAAACAAAACCATGCGCTGGATTTCTCCATAAGCTGTACCACCCGCGAAAAACGGCTTGGCGAAACCGATGGCCGGGATTACTATTTTATTACAGTGGAAGATTTTAAGCGTAAAATACAGAACAACGAATTTGCGGAGTACGAAGAGGTTTACCCTGGTAAGTTTTATGGCACCCTGAAAAGCGAAATTGAAAGGATTTGGAACGAACGCAAGGTGGCCATTTTTGATATTGATGTAAAAGGGGCACTGAACCTTAAAAAACAATTTGGCGATAATTCCTTGGGTATTTTTATTCAGCCCCCCTCTACAGAATCGCTTGTTAACCGC
>DASZPC010000734.1:0-3878 GCA_035550455.1 Chitinophagales bacterium
GTTTGTTTAATGAGCCCGAACAGGTTTTTGTTTACCCGGGTTTTCTTGAAACGCTACCGTTCCGCGAATTGCAGTCGGGTTTTGCCGAGATAATTAAACACTACCTGATTGCCGATGCCCCGGCTTTTGATGAACTTTATAAAGAAAATAAGCCGCTTGCCGAGTTTGACTGGCCACCCACTATTGAAAAAAGCATCGCTATTAAATCAACCATTGTAGCACAGGACCCGTTAGAACATGGTGCGCGCAAAGCACTGAACTTTGGGCATACTATTGGCCATGCGGTGGAGAGCCTTTTTATGGAAAAAGGAGAGGGGCGGCTGCTGCACGGCGAAGCAGTGGCTATTGGCGTACTGGCCGAAGGATTTATTTCTAAAAAACTTACCGGCTTGCAAAACGATGAATTGGAAAAAATGGCAGCAGCTATTGGTAAATACTATACCTTGCCGGTAGTTCCACCCAATGATTTTGGAAAGGTGCTTGATTACATAAGCCAGGACAAAAAAAATGCCGGAGGCGGCAATAATTTTACTTTGCTTAAATCCATTGGTAACTATTGTATTAATAATAACGTTGAAGAAGGATTAATAACCGATTCATTGAAGTACTACAACTCATTGCAAGCATGAGCATAGCTAAGATAAGCCATCCCTCAAAAAAAATACAGGCGCAAATAAGCATACCCGGTTCGAAAAGCGAGAGCAACAGGCTGTTGGTTTTGAATGCGCTTTCGGGCAATAAGCTGAAAATTTCTAACCTTTCAACGGCAGGAGATACACAGCAGTTACTGAAAATACTTAGTTCAACCATTGAAACAGCAGATGTATTGAATGCCGGTACCAGTATGCGGTTTTTAACTGCCGCTTATTGTGCGCTTAACCAGCACAAAGTTATTACCGGTTCAGAAAGGATGCAACAACGACCTATTGGCCCTTTGGTAAATGCTTTAAGTGAAATGGGGTTTGATGTAAGTTGCATGAAGGAGGAAGGTTTTCCGCCTGTGGAGATAAACCCTGTTAAATTAGATAAACTGGAAGGTGAAACTTTTATTGATGGCAACGTAAGCAGCCAGTTTATATCTGCCCTGCTTTTAATTGCCCCTTTTTTACCGAATGGCCTGAAAGTGAATTTTACTTCAGAACTTACTTCCAAACCTTATATTGAAATGACCCTGCAAATACTGGGCGATTTGGGTGTAAAATACGAATGGAAAGGCGATTCGATAAAGGTTGAAAGCGGAACAATAAATCAAACGGGCTATGCGGTTGGCGGCGACTGGAGCAGCGCCTCGTATTGGTATTCTATTGCGTTTTTGGCTGATGAGGCGGAGATATTACTGGAAGGGATGAAGGATGATTACGGACAGGGCGACAGGGCCATAGCCGACTGGATGAAACGTTTTGGGGTAATAACAGAGTTTACCGATGCAGGTGCAATACTGAGGAAAAAGACAGTTGACTACCCAAAGATGATGAAGATGAATTTTAAGGATAACCCGGATTTGGCCCAAACATTTGCCGCCATGTTTGCCGCTAAAAATATTTACTGCACGTTTACGGGCATTGATAGCCTGAAAATTAAGGAAACAGACCGGATAGCCGCTTTAAGGCAGGTATTGCGCAAAATGAATGTGCTGTTTGATTACTCAGATATGTATGAGTTTTACCAGTTAAAGGGCGAATTTAAATTACCTGAAAACCCTATAGCCACTTATAACGACCACCGTATGGCCCTTAGTTTTGCCCCCCTGGCCTTGCTTGGGGAAATTGAGATAGAAGACCCGGAAGTGGTTGAAAAATCTTATCCGGGTTTTTGGAAGGATTTAGGAAAAGCAGGGTTTATTGTTTCTTAATCTATGCTATGCAGTAACAACGGATTTCGTTTTCCATGGAAGATTTCTAAAATGTCTATCCGGCCCGGTTTTATTTTAAAAATGATTTTAAATGTGTTGTGAACTATAGCCTGGCGGATATTTTCATCAGGTTTTCTGATGTCAAAATTAACAGGAAAGCTTTGGGGGGATTTTTCTATCGCTTTAAATGACAATGTTATAGAATCAAGCACTTTTTGGACCCTACCGGCGGAAAACTCTGTTAAATAGTAGTCAAGTATTTCTTCGAGCGACTGCTAAGCACGGTTAGTTAATTCTAAGCTGTAACGCACTATTTGGCAGCTTTAATTTTTCGTTGCAGTTTTTTTTCACATCCACCCAGGGGGTTGTTTTGTTTTCATTGGATTCGCGCAAGGCCGCATCAATTCTTTTCTGAACCTGTTGTTTTGAAATGTCGGGCATGAAACTATTTACTTCAACTGTTCTGAATTTTTTCAGGATTTCCTGAATCAGAGCAGCATCTTTATCAGAGGATATGTCAACTACTAACTGTACCATTTGTGTTTTTACAAATTTAAGGGTTTGTACCGGATTTATTGGATTTGCTTTTTTTAAAATTTCATTAACTCAATAATATCCATTCCCCCCAAAGCAGGCCTAAGGTCGGTATCGGCCTGTGTAAGGCCTATAATAAAACCGCCACCGCCCGCCCCGCATATTTTCAGGTAAAATTCGTTGTGCTTTAAACCCAGTAGCCAGGCGGCTTTAAACTTTTCGGGTATAAACTCGGGCAATATATCAAACTGCACCTGCGATATAATTTTTACAGATTTAAGCAGTTGCGTGTATTTACCCCTCAAAAAACTTTCGATAGCAATGTTATTGGCAGGTATCAGCGATTTTTCAACCACAGCCATAAATTTTTTCTCTTCGCATTTTTTGAGAAAAAGATTTACATAAGGCGATGTTTTGCGTTCAATATGGGTGTTAATAAGGAACAGCCTGAACCTCGGTTTATCGGTTTTTGGCAAGTTGAAAGCATCGCTAACCTGGCCGTTTGTAATTAATACCGTTTTATCTAACAGGCACACCACCGGATCCAGGCCTGAACTTTTGCCGTGAAAGAAACTCTCCAGTTCGCCCAGTTCCTGTTTTACTTCGCTTATAACGTAGTTTTTCTTTTTGTTCTTGCGGTATTGGTTATAAATGGCTGCCACCAACGCCCCTGAACTACCCAGCCCATATCCCTGTGGAATATCAGAGTCGAAATAAAGGCCGTTTTCAATATCTTCCAAAAACTGGTTTGTATCGTAAAGTTTGCCCAGCTTTTCGTGATGGATGATATAGCTGGCCAGCCCTGCCAAAGCTTTGTTTGATTGTTCCTGCGCTTTATCCGGGCCGTCAATAAATTTTAAAATACCATCATAGTGGTGAAAAGGCACAGCCAGCCCCATAGCGCCTTTGTTGATGATTTGCTCGCCAAACAAAAGCACCTTTGAATGAAAAATTTTGTGAGAAAGCTTGCTTTTATTTTTTGCAGCCACTGTGTAAAATTAAAGAAGCGGAAAGGGTAATTACTATTTCACTTTAACAGGGCCGGGGCCAACATTATCGTGAATCATTTTTCCCTGTTCGCAGTGGCGTTCCAATTCAGCATAAATAAAATCGTCCACCTTCCTTTTAATGTTATTGGGGTAAAGCAGGTGGATATTTGGGCCAGCATCGAGGGTGAAATAAACCGGGAGTTTAGACTCGTCTCTAAAGCGGCGGATTTTATCAATCATTTTCAGCGTTGAAGGCGCCATAAGAATAAAGGACGGCGACGAGCACATCATTAAGGCATGTAAGGTCATGGCCTCTTCCTCTACCACCGAACCGAAAAGTTCTAAGTCGCCCTTTTTTAGTGCATGGGCCACGTTCTTTATGTTTTCGTTGGCTTGTTTGTAACGGCTTTCGGCAAAGGGATTTGATTTCATCAGCGAGTGCCCTACCCGGCTCGATACTTTTTTTTCAGCGCTACTGGCAATTAAAATAGTGTCCTGGTAGT
>DASZPC010000735.1:0-2019 GCA_035550455.1 Chitinophagales bacterium
TAATGCTTAGCCAGGGGAACTTTGTGGGGCTTGACATTGAAAACATAAACCCAAAAATTGAAAAGATAGCTCATAAATTTTTGACACCAGGTGAAATTGAAGCAATACCAGAGCATGAAAAGATTGAAAAGCTGATATTGATGTGGAGTGCCAAAGAAGCCCTGTATAAACTATACAGCATGCGGGGCATTGAATTTAAAACCCAGTTGTTATTATCGCCTTTCAGCATTGCCCAATCGGGTTCTATTGCCGCACAAATTATTGCCGGGGGTAAATTTTACAACAACCTGAATATTAATTACCTGTTCTTTAATGGCCATGTACTTAGCCATGTAGAGGGCAAGATGGATTAAATTATGTGGTGGGTTTGTAAATGACCGTGCCTGCGGTGCGGGCAAACTCTTTTTTCTGCTCAATTAAAAGTTTGTGCAGTTTCATTAGTTTAATCAACTCAGCATCAGGCAGGGTTTCCTGTAGGCGGGCTTCTACTTTTTTCAATTCCACATAATTGCGGTACTGTTTAAAACGGATAATTGCAGACTGTATATCTTTTACAAACACATCCTTTTTTTCAGGAATGGCAATGCGGTATTTTTTCCACCAGTTTTCGCTAAGCGTGTACGGTTGCGAAAGAATTTCAATGGCCAGCGATGAAATGGCCTCATCGTCATTACTTATAAAAAAACGCTCCTCGTGAATATTCCCCTCTAAAAACTCTCTTTTCACCAAATCGAATACTATTTTATAGCGGGGCGTTTCAACATCCAGCCCCTCCAGTTCATCCATTACATAATGCACCACCGTTTCTTCGCCATCGCCATGCCCGGTTTTCCAGGCGCCGAACTCAATCAAAATCCTTATAATATCATGCTCAATAACCGGCAAACTGGGGGCCTGCTGCCCCATTTGCTCTTTGTGCATGGCCTCGGGTAAATCTTCCCTTACCGGTAACTCGGCATCAGGTACAGCACCGCTTTGTTTAGCCTGCTCGCCGGCCTTTTTGCGCCGCAGTTTATTAACCTCGGTAATCAGTATCTGCTCAGCCATATCAAACAACTGGCTACACTCCTTTACATAAACCGAGCGCTGTATGGCATCGGGTATTTTGGCTACCGAACCAATAATATCGCGTATCAGTTCAGCTTTTTTAATGGGGTCTTTCCTGGCCTCGGCAGCAAACAAAGATGTTTTAAACAGGATGAGGTCTTTGCGGTTTTCAAGTATGTATTTATTAAAAGCATCTTCCCCTACTTTGCGCACATAGGAATCAGGGTCTTCCGGTTCGGGCAGAATAACCACGCGCACATTCATGCCCTCTTCCAATATCAAATCGGTACCACGCAATGCCGCTTTAATACCGGCGGAATCGCCGTCGTAAAGCATGGTAATATTGGGGGTAATGCGCTTTATTAAGCGTATTTGGTCGGGTGTTAACGAAGTACCCGATGATGCCACCGCATTCTCAATACCTGCTTGGTGTAGCGAAATCACATCGGTATAACCTTCTACCATTAAACATTCATCCTTTTTACGGATAGCTGTTTTAGCAAAATAAGCTCCATAAAGCAATTTACTTTTCAGGTAAACTTCGCTCTCTGGTGTGTTTACATATTTCGGGGCTTTTTCGTCTTTCACCATTATACGCCCACCAAAACCCACCACCTTACCGGTCATGTTATGAATGGGGAACATTACCCGGTTGCGGAAAAAATCGTAGGTACTGTTTTCCTTAGGCGATGTAATGCCCGCCTGCTTTAATATATCCAGTTGAAAGCCCTCTTTAAGTGCTGCTTTAGTAAGCATATCGGGGGCATCGGGGGCGTAACCCAACTGGAATTTCTCAATGGTATGCGTTAAAAAGCCGCGCTCCTTAAAATAAGCCAGGCCAATTCGACCTTCATCGCGGGTAAGCATGTAATCGGTAAAAAACTTCTGCGCAAAACCATTGGCTATATAAATACTTTCAGTACGGTTCTGTTTTTCAATCTGCTCGCGCTGTTCGTTTTCGTCAAAGGTTTC
>DASZPC010000736.1:0-5208 GCA_035550455.1 Chitinophagales bacterium
ATTTGTTGGCGAGGTATTGCGCCGTAAAGCAGGCAAGAGCGCCGCTAAAAAATAATTAGTTAACAGGTAAAGCAGTTAACCAGTAATAACGAATAAATAAAGTAGTCATGGCATTTAGCAAAATAGCACGTCGTCAGAAAATACGCAGCAGGATTCGCGGCAAAATAAGTGGCACTACCGAAAGGCCAAGGCTATCGGTTTTCCGCAGCAATAAGGAAATCTATGTGCAATTGATTGATGACAGCCAGGGTGTTACCATAGCTGCTGCTTCAACCCGCGATAAGGACTTTACCCGTAGCGGCAATAAGATTGAGCAGAGCAAAGCAGTAGGCACTGCATTGGCAAAGAAGGCTTCTGAAAAGGGTATCAGCACTGTGGTTTTCGACCGTGGCGGCTACCTGTACCATGGCCGTATTAAAGCTTTGGCCGAGGGCGCACGCGAAGGCGGGCTTAAATTCTAATTAGTAAGCAGAAAGGATAAAATAGAAAATACGAAATTAATATAACATGTCAAGATTGAACGTTCAAAAATTTAAAGCCAGTGAGCTTGAACTGAAAGAAAAGGTAGTAAATATCCGCCGCGTAACCAAAGTTACCAAAGGTGGACGTACCTTCAGCTTTTCGGCTACTGTAGTTGTTGGCAACGGCAACGGTATTGTAGGCGAAGGCCTGGGTAAAGCCCGCGAAGTTCAGGAGGCTATTCAAAAGGCTATTGACGATGCCAAGAAAAACCTGGTGAGCGTTCCGGTATTTAAAGGAACAATCCCCCACGTTCAGAATGGTAAATTTGGCGCTGCCCGTGTTATGCTTAAGCCAGCCTCACAAGGTACTGGTGTAATAGCCGGCGGTTCAATGCGTGCCGTATTGGAAAGCGCCGGTATTAAGGATGTATTGGCAAAATCTCAGGGAGGTTCAAACCCGGCCAACGTAATTAAGGCAACCCTTGATGCACTTGGCAAACTGCGCGACCCCTATACCGTATCGCGCAACAGGGGTGTGGCTATGGAAAAGGTTTTTAAAGGATAATATTGAGTAATTAGTATTTAGATAAATACCATAACAATGGCAAAGGTTAAAGTAACAAAGGTAAAGAGTACGATTGAAAAGGACGAGCGCCAGAAAAGGACTATGAAAGCGCTTGGGCTGAATAAAATTGGCGATAGCAACGAGTTTGAAAAATCGGCTGTTATTGAAGGAATGATACGCAAGGTAACGCACCTTGTAAAGGTTGAAAACATTTAAGCACAGAGGATAATAAACTTATAAAAATGGAATTGCACAATTTAAAACCTGCTGCAGGTTCTTTAGGAAAAAGGAAAAGATTAGGCCGCGGCCAGGGTTCAACCGATGGCGGAACCTCGGGCAGGGGCCACAAAGGCGCTAAATCGCGTTCGGGCTATAAGCAAAAGCTTGGCTTTGAAGGTGGCCAGATGCCGTTGCAAAGAAGGATGCCGAAAGTGGGCTTTAAGAATTTCTCCAGGGTTGAATATAAATCACTTAACCTGAACCAGGTTCAAGATATAATTGACGGGCATGGCCTGAAAGAAATTACCGTAGAGGTATTGAGGGAAAAAGGCCTGCTTGGCAAAAATGCCCTGGTTAAAGTACTGGGCAATGGTGAACTAAAGAGTAAAGTGAATATTACAGTTCATGCTATCAGTGGTTCGGCCAAAGGCAAAATTGAAGGGTTAGGCGGTACCGTTACGATTGTGAAATAACAGCCTTCGCTGCATCTTCCTGTTACAGGAACTACACTTAGGCTTATTAGATAACAGCGAGCAAGCAATTTATGATTAAACAATTTCAGAAACTAAAGGAAATTTGGAGTATTGAAGAACTGAGAGAAAGGATTCTTCTTACTCTTTTTCTTGTTGTTATATACAGGCTTGGAACTTACATTGCACTACCCGGTATTGACCCTACAGCCCTTGAATCAATCAAGGCACAGGGTTCAAGTGGTATTTTGGGCATTGTAAACCTGTTTGCCGGTGGTGCGTTTGCGCGTGCCTCCATATTTGCGTTGGGTATTATGCCTTATATCTCGGCATCTATCGCCATCCAGCTTTTAACGCTTGCTATCCCGTATTTTCAAAAATTGCAGAAGGAAGGCGAAAGCGGCCGCAGGCAACTAAACCAGTACACCCGTTTGCTAACTATTGCGGTTACAGCTTTTCAGGGCGCCGGTTATGTGGTTTACCTGCGCAATGCCGACCATGCTGCTGTGGTTGAATCATTATCGCCAATCATTTTCTCCATATCAACTATCGTAACCCTTACCGCGGGTACTTTGTTTGTAATGTGGATGGGCGAAAAAATTACTGATAAAGGTATTGGTAACGGTATATCGCTTATAATCATGGTGGGCATCCTTGCCAGGTTCCCCGGTGCTATTATGCAGGAGTTGAACTCAAGGTTCTTCTCGTCAAGCGGTAACAAGGGCGGTTTAATTTTATTTGTGGTTGAAATGGCCTTTTTGGTAGTGGTTATCGGCGCCTGTATCCTACTTATACAAGGCACCCGCCGCATACCGGTGCAGTATGCCAAACGTAACATTATACAAGGCGGTAAAATGATGCAGGCCGGTGGTGTAAGGCAATACCTGCCTTTAAAGCTGAATGCTTCGGGTGTAATGCCTATCATCTTTGCCCAGGCTATTATGTTTTTACCGGCTACTATTGCCCAGTTTTTCAGTAACGGGGCGCAGAATAATAGTGTGCTTATTGCCCTTAGCGATATAAAATCGGTTTCCTACAATTCGGTATATTTTATACTTATAGTAGCCTTTACTTATTTCTACACCGCTTTGATTATTAACCCTACCCAAATAGCAGACGACCAGAAACGCAACAGTGGTTTTATACCAGGGGTTAAACCGGGCAAGAAAACAGAAGAGTTTATTGATACTGTTATTTCAAGGATTACTTTGCCCGGCGCTATATTTTTGGGCATTGTAGCTATTATGCCGGCCATTGTAATGCTGTTTGATGTTGACCGCGCCTTTGCTTTGTTCTTTGGCGGCAGTTCTATCCTCATTATGGTTGGTGTTGTACTGGACACACTGGCAACCGTTGAAACTTATTTATTGAACCGCCACTACGATGGCCTTACTGCCTCGGGTCGCATAAAAGGAAGACAAGGTTTTGCAACCGCAAGTATGTAAAACGCCGAGACCCCTCCAAGCGAGGGGTTTTTTGTTATAAGCCATGGCCATTAAAATAAAAACACCCCAGGAAATTGAGCTGATTAAAAAGAGCTGCGACCTGTTGTCGAAAACACTGGGCGAGGTGGCTAAGATGCTAAAGGCAGGTGTTACCGGTGAGCAACTGGACCAGTTTGCAGAAAAATTTATAAGGGATCATGGCGGTTCGCCGTCATTTAAAGGGTATAACCGTTACCCGGCTTCGCTTTGTATTTCGGTTAACGATGAAGTGGTGCATGGCATACCTAAAAAAGAACCCTTTAAAGAGGGCGACATTGTGTCGTTAGATTGTGGTGTTTTTATGAATGGTTTTCATGGCGATATGGCTTATACTTTTGGTATAGGTAAAGTAAAGCCGGAGCACGAGGCCCTGATGCGTGTTACCAAACAAGCAGTTTATATAGGTATTGAGCAGGCGCAGGCTGGTAAACGTACCGGCGATATCGGTTTTGCTGTTCAGGAATATTGCGAGCGGCAAAACCCCTATAAATGTGTGCGCGAACTGGTGGGGCATGGTGTAGGTAAAACCCTGCATGAAGACCCGCAGGTACCCAATTATGGCCGCAAAGGCGATGGACAAAAACTACCTGAAAATTGTGTTATTGCCATTGAGCCTATGGTGAACCTGGGTAAAAGGGATATTTATACCAAGCGTGATAACTGGACCATAGCCACACAGGATGGTTTACCCTCTGCACATTTTGAACATACGGTGCTTATAAAACCAGGCCAGGCCGAAATATTAACCACTTTTGATTGGATTGAACAGGCGGTAAAGGAAAACCCCGAGTTGGTGAAGATATAAGGGAGCGCCTGTTTGCCCCCGGGTTATATGGGAAGAACCAACTAAGCCCGGGCTATCAAAAATTCCTTTTTAAACTTTTGCAACTATGTTCATAAAGTCTATATTTGCAGTCCTTTTTTAGGGGCATAGTCTGCCTGATACTCAAAAAAGGGTTGTAGAACACTGAAACTGAATGGCAAAACAAGACCTGATAAAGCAAGACGGAACGATTACGGAGGCGCTGAGTAATGCTATGTTCAGGGTAAAACTGGAAAACGGACACGAAATAATTGCCCACATTTCAGGAAAGATGAGGATGAACTACATCAAAATTTTACCGGGTGATAAGGTGCAGGTGGAAATGAGCCCTTATGACCTGAATAAAGGAAGGATAACCTTCAGGTATAAATAGGATTAAGACTTTAGACAACAGAAATAAGCAATAAAGCGATGAAAGTAAGAGCATCAGTAAAGAAAAGAAGCGCCGACTGTAAAATAGTAAGGCGTAAAGGGGTTGTTTACGTGATTAATAAAAAGAATCCGAAGTTTAAACAACGTCAAGGGTAATCCATTTAATTAAACAGTATATCCATCAATAAATAATATGGCACGAATTTCAGGCGTAGATTTACCTAAAAACAAAAGAGGCGTAGTAGGCCTTACTTATATTTTTGGCATTGGCAGCACCACTGCCGGTAAAATACTGGCGGCTAACAATATTAGCCCCGATACAAAAGTAAAGGACTGGAACGATGAGCAGGTAAACGGCATTATCCGTTACATGGCCGAGCACTTGAAGGTAGAAGGTGAACTAAGGGGCGAGGTGCAGCAAAATATTAAACGCCTGCAGGATATTAACTCTTATCGTGGTGTAAGGCACCGTAAAGGCCTGCCGGTTCGTGGCCAAAGAACAAAAACCAACTCGCGTACACGTAAGGGTAAGCGTAAGACAGTAGCCAACAAAAAGATGGTAACTAAGTAATAAAAGACATTAGATATTAGACAATAGACGTAAGACAAACACAAAGTAAGGATGGCAAAGCAGCAATCACAATCGCAATCGGCAGTAGCCAAGGCAAAAGCAAAGAAAAGGGTAGTAAAAGTTGATGCCGAAGGTAAGGCGTATATTAATGCCACTTTTAACAACATCATCATCACCTTTACCAATGGTATGGGTCAAACCATTAGCTGGAGCTCGGCTGGCCGTATTGGTTTCAGGGGCTCG
>DASZPC010000737.1:0-11049 GCA_035550455.1 Chitinophagales bacterium
TATTTTGCCGTTATCGGGGTCAGGGTCAATAAGGTGGCAGTTGGCACATTTGCCTTTGGCCGTATCGGTAAACAGGCGCATGCCGCTAAGCTCCTGAGCGGTAAAGGTGGCCTGGCCTTTTAAATAGTAATCGAACTTAGAAGTGAAGGGGTTCATTTCGGCTGAGCGCTCGAAATAAGACAGGGCATCTGCCATATCATCAAAGGCAATACTATCATCAGTTATATTGCCGTACACCTTTATAAACTGAGCGTAGTTTTCAGAATTGCGCAATTTGGAAACCACCATAGCTACATCCAGATTGGCCATTTCAATGGGGTTGAGAAAAGGTTGTTTGGCCTGGTCTTTTAAGGTGGCGGCGCGGCCATCCATAAAAAAGCCGCCAAAATAGCCTGAGTCTTCGGGGTCGTATTGGAGATTTTCGGGGGTATAAGATGAATAAGCAATGGAAATAGCATTACGGTTGCCAAACAAGCCCGGAATTACGCCCGGCGAGGTGGCTGCATGGTTGGGGTCGCTAAAGCCGGTTTCGGGCGAGTGGCAGCTTGCGCACGATTGGCCGGAGGGGTTTGAAAGGGTTTTATCGAAAAAAAGTGTTTTACCCAGGTCTTCCTTCATTTGCCGGGTAACTACCTTAATTGGTTCCTTTTGGCAGGAATGGATTACAAGCGAAGCCATCATCAGGCTGAAAATCCAAAAGGCAAGTTGGGTAGGTTTTTGTGCCATATAATTTGTTTAGAATTATTCTAAATAACGTGGCAAAGGTGTTACCGAACGCCGAGGCTTGCAATCGCTGTGATACAGTAATTTTAAGAGTCGCTTATTTATGGTAGTGCTATACCCTATTGAGGGTATGGTGTATTCAGGTTTTGGCAATCAGCCCCATGCGCACTGCGTACATTACAATTTCGGAAACCGAGTTAATGCGCAGCTTCCGCATAATGTTTTTGCGGTGGGTGCTAACTGTATGTGGGCTTAAATGAAGTTCAGCGGCTATTTCTTTATTGGTAAGGCCTTTGGCTATTAAAACGATAATGCCGTTTTCGCGGTCGGAAAGTACAGTTGGCCCACAGTCCTCATCGGCTTTGCCCAGGTGCTTATCCAGTATCAGGTCAACCACCCTGGCACAAATAAATTTTTCGCCCTTTAGTGTGGCATAAAGGGCGCTGATAATTTCATCGCGGTCGCATTCCTTGGTGAGGAAGTTAATGATACCGAATTCGAGCACACGGAAAACATTGTTGCGGTCGTGGTCGCTGGAGACCACCAATATTTTTGTTTTGGGCGATATTTTTTTTGCCTCTTTCACATCATCCATATTTAACATACCGGGGCTATTGTAATCAATAACCAACAGGTTGGGTTTGTGGTGCTTTAGGGCAGCGGTCAGCTCGTTACTTCGGCTTACAGTTTCCACCACTTTAAAATCTTTAATTGGCGCAATGGCAGCATTAAGCCCAATGCTGGTAATGTATTGAGAGTCGGCAATAAGAACAGTAGCAGGTGTGTTTTCCACTTATTTTCGGGCAGTTTCTAAACAAAAGCCGGGCAAATGAAGTGTTTATTTAGAATGATTCCAAATAAAAATACGCAACTTTTGTTTTTTTACTGAATGTGGCTCCGGAACTAATGTACAACTTGCACCCCCCCAATTAGTAACTACTAAGTGGCGCCATTTGTACATTGACAAAATAGCTGTTTTCAAGTCCGCAAGCCACCCAAGGTGGCGGCGTCTTTTCCGAATAGAGCCAAAGGTTGGGAAGGCTTCTTAATTTCAATCATTTTGTCTATCCCCCCCAAGGTAGCAGCATCTTTTCCTAAAAGGGCTAGAGAGAGCGAAAATTGGATATTACCCTGTTTTTTAATACCCCCTAATGTAGCAGCATCTTTTCCAAGCATAGCTATCGATTTCGTGTTTTCATCCACAACTTCAACATCGGTTTTAAGGCTGGTTGGTTCGTAAATCAAAACAGGTTTTACTTTAGATACAGCTACACCGCTTTTAGGCTGGTAAACCGCATATAATGTTTTATATGGGATTGTGTTATCTGTTGCTTTTGCCAGAACACCGGGTAAGTATTTGCCTATAACCATACCGAATAGACTGGTTATAATAACTGCTATTAAAGTACGTAACCACTTATATATAATATTCTGTAATTGAGGCCGTACATCCTCAACCTGATTTTTCTTTATCAGACCTTTAAAAAATTTCAGTGTTTGAATAACATGTGTATCCATAATATTAGGAATACTATTTAAGGCATCGGCAGCCTCGGCGGAAATAGTTTTTATTTCCCTGATTACATTTTTCTTTCGTTGATCTAATTGGCTTCTGAGTAATGCCATCCAATTGTAGGCTTCTTCAAGTGCATGCTTCCCTTCCTCTGAACCCGATTTTAAATTTGCCCAAGCCAGATGAAGGTAAATCATGTTCCAAACTGACATAGCACCTTCTGGCCAAGCGTTGCGTGATTCATTACCATATAACATAGCAGCGTCTAAATCAGGTTTGGATCCAAACTTTACGAACAACTTCAAATGAAAGTCAACGGCATCGTTTAGTATTTTAGCAAAGTAGCGTGGTTTTCTAAGGGCAGCTTTCGCATCATTAACCACTTGTTGAATCTGTAAGCGCCTGTTGCTTACATCCTCATTTGTACTGGTAGCATAAATTGCTATCCTGCAGCGGTAAGTCATAATCAGGGCTCCCAAATGTTTGGGGCTTTTTTTAAGCACTTCCTCTGCGTGACTTAATGCCGCTTCATATAGATAATTGTTAAATTCGTTTATACTTTCCAGCATTGTCACGTTGGAGCCATTTAATAGAGTAAATATCCAGTTTTTGCTTTTGGGGTTAAGAAAGGAAGCGAGGCCTTCGTGTGTGATATCCAGAGCCAGCTCCTTGAGCCACTCCAGAACGATTTTAGAAGTGTGGATCATAATACCTGATTTGTGATAGGTTTTAAAAAAAATACAACACAAAATTAACGGTATTTTTTTCCGGAAATTATAACCCCGATTGTCAGTTTTTTGTCACAAAAAGTGCGAAAAATATTTTGAGAAAGTCCTTAAAATTTATTATACCTGAATTGGGTATCCTTTTATTGAAAACTAAAATAGCAGTACATGATCGCTTTACCAGCACTTGCCAAAAAGTGCGTAGGCCTGTTTCTCCAATTCTTCGCGGTGATTGGGATGGGCAATTTCAATAAGCGCTTTGGCGCGGCGGGCTATGTTTTTGCCGTATAAATCGGCTGCGCCATATTCGGTAACCACATAGTGTACATTGGCACGGGTGGTAACCACACCGGCCCCCTGCTTTAATACCGGTACAATTTTAGAAAGGCCCTTACCGGTGGTGGCGTTAATGGCAATAATAGGTTTACCGCCTTCGCTTAACGATGCCCCGCGTATAAAATCCATTTGCCCGCCCACGCCGCTGTATATTTTGCTGCCTATTGAATCTGAGCAAACCTGGCCGGTAAGGTCAACTTCAACGGCGCTGTTAATGGCGGTTACCTTATTGTTTTGGCGTATAACCGTAGTATCGTTTACATAAGCTACATCCAGCATGGCTACCTGTGGGTTATCGTGAATAAAATCGTACAGGCTACGGCTGCCGAGGGCAAAAGATGAAACAATTTTACCCGGGTGTTTGCGTTTGCGCTTTCCGTTTATAACGCCTTTTTCAACCAAAGGCAATACCCCATCGGTAAACATTTCGGTATGTATGCCAAGGTCTTTATGGTTGGTTAAAAATGCCAGAACGGCGTTTGGTATGCCGCCAATTCCCATTTGGAGGGTAGCGCCGTCTTCCACCAGTTCAGAAACATTTTTTCCTATAGCCACTTCGGTTTCGGTGGCGGCGGGGCTTTCCACTTCAAAAATGGGGTCTTCGGTATAAACTGCCGCTGCAAAATTTGATTGATGGATAAGTCCATCGCCGAGGCTACGGGGCATGTTTGGGTTTACAAGGGCAATTATTTTTTCGGCCACATCGCATACTGCCCGGGTTATATCTACTGAAACACCCAGCGAGCAAAAACCATGTGCATCGGGCGGGCTTACCTGTACCAGCGCTACGTTTATGGGAAACCTTCCGCGCCTGATAAAAAGTGGTATTTCGCTTAAAAACATAGGGATGTACTGCACGTTTTCGTGCTCGACATAAGGGCGTATATTTTTGGCAATGAAGAATGCATTTACACGAAATGAAGCCGCATATTCAGGCCTTGCATAGGGCGCTTCGCCCTCGGTGTGCATGTGGGTAAACTCAACGTCTTTCAGTTCGGCATGGCGGGCGGTGAGCACATTTATCAGCAACTGCGGGGCTGCCGCCGCGGTATGCACAAACACCCGGTCGCCGCTTTTAACTACATTAACTGCTTCTTCGGCTGAAACAAATTTCATATCAATACAGCTTTAATGCCTGCAAATATACCGGTATGGTGTTTTAACCGGATATGATAAACTTCAATTCACCGGCTACTATCAGATAACTGCGAATACAGGTTAATATAGCCAACAAGGCACTATTTACTTTATGCCATTAAAAATAACGTTGGCGTTGTAGTTTTCGCGCACCATTTCAATACTGGCCACCCGTAATTTCAGGTGAGCGATAATCTCTTCTTGGCTGCTGAATCTTTCGTTGAGGTCAACATATTTACCTGCCAGGTATTTGTAATTGCGGGTAACCAGCAAAAACCAGATTACAAAAAAATCAATGCCTTCAAAAACAATGGCGTCGTTCAATTTGTATTTTTCCAGGTTGCGTTTGAATTCGAGCGGCATATCGGTCCAGTGCATATTGGGCCGCAAGTGGTGGCCAATGTGGTAGCCATCGTTAAAGCAGGTTTTATTGTAACCGCAGTTAATGCAGGTAATGCTGTTTTTGTAACTATTGGCGGGGTCGGTATTATCAATAAATGCATGTTGCGCCCAGTTGCCTGCCATCATTCCAAAACGGGCAATTATAAACGGAAGTACAAAAACCATAAGGGTGGCCCGCCAGTTATAATGCCATAGAATTATACACATGACAAGGAAGCCTATTTCGCCGAATAAGATTTTGCGGATAAATTTCCAGCGGCTTTTGCGCTTAAAATAATAGCTAAGGTCGGCTATGCCAAAAAACAGGAAGAGGAAAAAGTATTTTAAAAAACCGGTAATGCTGTCGCGCTGGTAATTCATGGTGCAGCTAAGGTCGTTAATGAGGTTATTTTCGGCGTGGTGCATCATAACATGATGGCCAAAGTATGTTTCGGGTGTTTCGCCATAAAAAGGGCCAAGCACCCAGGGTATTATTTTATTCATAAAATTATAAGGCTGCTTAAACAACTTGCGATGGCTGGTATTGTGCAGCATTAAAATAAACGGGCCCAGGCCGGTAGCTGTGTTAAGCAGCAGCAAAGGTATGGCCAGCCACCAGCTAAACCGGTAAAACAGGAACAGGGAAACAGGTATAACCAAAAGGATGATGCGCAGGCTTAGCTTAATAAAAGGCAAATCGCGTTCATCGCGTATAAGGTGCAGGCATTGTTTTTCGAAGAAATTGTAATTGGAGCGCCGGGTAAAAAGCGGGTCGGTTAATGTTATATCTGTCATGTTTGTAAAATAAGAACGCCCCACTGCTTATTAAGTGCGTGTTAAACGGGTGGTGAATAAAACAAAAAATAGCCAAAGCGACGGTATATTAAACTTTCCAAAACCTTAACAGGGCAATTTCGATAGCCAGAAAGAGGAGGGTAAGTACGATACACCATTTCCAAAGCACCACACCACGGTCAAGTTCTTTAACAACGGTACCTACTTCGGCTTTTGAGGCGTTCACTACAGCTACATTTTTTTGCGGGTATTTTTGTGCCAGCGCAGCAGCATCAAAAAACTGCAGGTCCGATTCGCGCCTGTCGAAATTAAGCGCCACTGCCTGGGTTGTATCGCTGTTATCGGCGCCTATGGTGTAAAAGCCCGCTTTTTTAATTTGGTTATTTAACCCCACCAGTATTTTATTGCCAACGGCAAATTGCTCAGGAATAAACTCCACGCCTTCACCCTTTATTTTAAATACTTTATCGCCACCGGGAGTGGGCAAGTTAACTTCAATACGGGTTTTATCGCCAATAAAGTAGCTTATGTTGCCGGTTTTTAAATTCAGCAAAGCCATTTTATAAAGCAGGGGCACAAAAATAGCATGCACCGGCAGCTCGCTATAATCTTTATCAAGCGGAACGGCGCAAACATAAAGTGAACCCGACTGATACGGATAGCGGCTAAGAAAAGGACTGCCGTCTTTCAGGGTTAAAATATCTTCTTCGTTTGAAGCAGCGGAGCGCGAAAAGGTGTAGTATTTTTTTACGTTGGGCAGGCTCATATTTTGCGGCACATGCTCAAACACATCTTTAAAAATATTTTGTTGCAGGTTAATGCCCGCTAAATCCTGTGCCTGTTCGGAAAAGCCGGTTATGGAACTTGCCTGCAGGTTGTTCAGAAACCGGTTGTAAGATTCTTTTTCGCAGTTGGCGGCAGGAAAAACTGCCACTGCGCCACCGGCGCTTACATATTCGTTTATGGCAGCTGCCAATGGTGTGGGGATGGTATGCAGCCCATCAAGCACTACCAGTTGGTTGGGGGCTAAGTCTTTGGCTGTAACTGTAGTGGCGCTGGTGCTGTAGTTGAATTCGTCGTTATTTTTAAAAAGGGCGCCGAGGTATAAATCGGGCTTGCCATCATTAACGGACAGGACGTTAATTTTATTTACCGCATCGAAAACAAGATAGTAGTTATCATCATAGGTAATGGGATAGTCCTGTATAGTTAATTCGGCTTTGTTGAAACCGGGCTGGTTTACAGTAAAGCTAAGGGTGTCCAATACAAAGCTATTGGACTCAATACTAAAATCGGCCATGCCTTTGGTTTGGCCATTTAGTTTCATTACCAGGCGGTTTCCTTCGGTTTTTTTATCGCCACTGTTGCTGATTTTTACGATCAGTTTGGCCTCCTGGTTAAGCATTTGCACCGGTTGCGCAAACCAGCAGGTATCAATATAAATATTCTGTGGGGCATCGGCTGAAAGAGGGATAAGGTCGTAAGCAATGGACGAATCAATATTGATATCGCCCATGTTTTTTTGAAAATCTGAAAGCAGGTAGGCCACCTGGTTAGTACCATTTTCGCGGCCCAGTACATCTTTCTGGCGTTTAGAAATTTCATCAAGGGTGCGCACCGCCGGCGATGTTTCCACTTCATCGGCCATACTTATAAACTCTTCGCGGCCTACCAGGCGCTGATGGCGGCCTTCAAAATCGTTGGTAAGCAACTGGAACTCATCATCGGCGCCGTAACCTTTGGCAATTTCGCGGGCGGCCTGTTTAGCTTTATCCAGCAGGCTTTGGTTACCGCTGGTGGCGTTCATGGAAAACGAATTGTCCACGTAAATGCTTACATATTTTTTGCCGGTGGCTATATGTTGCCTGCGCCCGGGTATATAAGGCTGGGCAAAAGCGAATATTAGAAAAGCAAGGGCCAGCAGGCGCGCAGCTAAAACCAGCAGGTGCTTTAGCCGGTTGCGAGAGGTGGTTTCTTCCTGCACTTCGCGCAAAAACCTTACGTTGCTGAAATAAACCGTTTTATAACGCCTGAAATTAAACAGGTGTATTATTACCGGTATAGCCAGCGCACCAAGGGCAAACAAAAAACCCGGATGAATAAATTGCATGGGGCTAAAGTATTTAAACGCGCATTTTTGAACTTATTTTTTTTGCTTTTTAATACCCTTTATGTTGAAATGTGGAATTATAACGCCCAATACTGTTCAAAAACAGGTGGTGGTTACCAACATAACATTTCTTAACGGCTTACCTTAAACCAAACATTTGGCACATTTTTGTATTAAGAAGGCAAAACGCATAACCGGTAATTAAAATTAATGTCGCAGCACAGGCAGGTATTTCAAACAGATTCGCCAACACGGTGGAGGTCTATTATATGGACCCTGCGGGTGGTGCTTTTTGTGTTGTTGCTGGGGGTAGCTTCTATTTGTGTGGCGCTGTTTAAAAACTCGAACCCCAACCTACCCAAACTAAGCGGCAGCGAAAAGTATGCGGTGCTTTCAAAACCTGATAGCTCGCTGGATGTGAAGATGGCTTTGAAGAAAAAGCAGAAGCACAATAAAACTATCAGAAAGGGGCCTATTAATGCGCAAATACGCGCGGGTTTTTATGTTAACTGGGATTTGCAGTCGTATTTTTCGTTGCGCAACAACATATCGAAAATGAATATGGTGGTGCCCGAGTGGCTGTTTGTGGACACGGCATCGCAGAACATTATTACCGATATTGACCCAAGGGCCTTTGCCATAATGGATTCATCAAAAGCCAAGATTGTGCCCCTGCTTACCAATAATTTTGGCGATAACTGGCACGATTCCATTATAAGCACTATGGTGGTTTCGGCCCAAAAGCGTACCGCTTTTATTAAGCAGTTAATGGGCATATTGCGCAAGTATGGTTTTGACGGGGTGAGTATTGACTTTGAAGACCTTTATGCCCTGAAGAACGACCAGGATTTGGTGGAGTTTCACCATGAGTTATACGACTCGCTACATGCCAACCACATGCTGGCCACACAATGTGTGCCGCCGTTTAATGAAGATTACCGGCTTAAAGACCTGCAAAACTTTAACGATTACATTTTTGTAATGGCCTACGACCAGCATTTCCCCACGACGAAGCCGGGCGCTATAAGCGATGCCAAATGGGTGGAGCGAGTACTGGATGATTTTACGGCCGATATAGCATCGGATAAATTTATTTTGTGTATAGCCGGTTATGGTTATGACTGGCTGAAAGGCGGCACCGGTTTAGATATTACTTACCAGGAAGCCCTTACCACCGCGAAGGAAAGCGATGCCAAAATAATTTTTGACAACAACGGCTATAACCTGCATTACAACTACCTGGACGATGACGACCGGCAGCACGAGGTGTGGTTTACTGATGCGGTTACCAATTTTAATATTATGCGCACAGCCGCACAATACGACCTTGCCGGTGTGGCTTTGTGGCGGCTGGGCGCTGCCGATGCGCGGATATGGGAATATTACAACCATGATTTATCGGACGATTCGATTGAGGCGCACCCGGTTGATTTGCCCGCTTTGAGTTATGTAAAACCATCTACTGATGTGGACTATATAGGCGAGGGGGAAGTGCTCGATATTTTATCGAGCCCATCGCAGGGAAAGATAAAAGCAGAATACGACCATAACGATGACCTGATTTCGGAAGAGGAATACCTGGAGTTGCCTTCCTCGTATGTAATAAAGAAATTTGGCAAGGCTAAGCCCAAAACCATCATTCTAACCTTTGATGACGGCCCCGACCCCAAATACACCCCGGAGATACTGGACATACTGAAGAAGGAAAATGTACCTGCCGCTTTTTTTATGATAGGGCAGAACATTGAAAGCAATATACCATTGGTAAAAAAGGTGTATGATGACGGGTATGAAATTGGCAACCACACTTTTACCCACCCCAATATTGCCGAAATAACTTTAGAGCGCGCACGGCTGGAAATGAATGCCACGCGGCGGTTGATTGAAATTATAACGGGGCACTCAACGGTGATGTTCCGCCCGCCATATAATGCCGATGCCGAGCCGCAGGACCTGGCCGAAATTATACCGGTGGAAGAAAGCCGGAAGGAAAACTACATTACCATTGGCGAATCGATAGACCCGCAGGATTGGGACGCGAAGGTTAATGCCGATACTATTTTTACCCGCATTGTTGAACAGCAGGCATTAGGCAGTGTAATACTGCTGCACGATGCCGGTGGCAACCGCGATGCCACCGTGCAGGCATTGCCCCGCATTATCAAATATTTTAAAGACAAGGGCTACCATTTTGCTACCGTAGCTGAACTGCTGGGCAAAAGCAAGGACGAGCTGATGCCCGCCGTAACCAACCCTAAAGAGAAGCTGCTGAACAACGCCAATTTTTTTGTGGCCGATTCTTTTTTTCTGCTGCAAAGGTTTTTGTACGGCCTTTTTTTAATTGGCATTTTTCTTTCGATAGGGCGCATGATATTTATGGGGGTGTGGGCCTCGCTGCAAAAAACAAAATCAAAACTTAAAACGGATAAAAATACGGCACAGCCTTTTGTAAGCATTATTGTACCGGCCTATAACGAGAGCGTTAGCTGTGTGCGCACCGTTAACAACGTTTTAAAAAGCAACTACCCCAATTACGAGGTAATATTTGTAAACGATGGCTCGAAGGATGATACGCTTGCACTGGTAACCGCGGCTTTTAAAGGCAACAGCAAGGTGAAAATACTGGACAAGCCAAACGGGGGCAAGGCCTCGGCACTTAATGTAGGCATAGCCAGCGCGAAGGGCGATTATGTAGTATGCGTGGATGCCGATACCCAACTTAAACCCGATGCCGTAAGCAAACTGATGGAAGCCTTTACCGATGAAGATGTAGGCGCTGTGGCAGGCAACGTAAAAGTAGGCAACCAGGTTAACTGGCTTACCAAATGGCAAAGCATTGAATATACTACTGCGCAGAATTTTGACCGGCGTGCTTTTGATATGCTGAACTGTATTACCGTAGTGCCCGGCGCTATTGGGGCTTTCAGTAAACAGGCTATTATGGATGCGGGTGGGTTTACCAGCGATACCCTTGCCGAAGATTGCGACCTTACCCTGCGCATACTGCGCGCCGGTTACCGCATTACCACTAACCAGGATGCCATTTCTATGACCGAAGCGCCTGAAAAACTGGCGCAATTTTTACGCCAGCGTTTCCGGTGGACTTTCGGGGTGATGCAAACCTTTTGGAAACACCGTGATGCCTGCTTTAACTCGGAGTATAAAACACTTGGCTGGGTGGCGCTGCCCAATATCCTGGTGTTTCAGATTATACTGCCCATGTTTGCCCCGTTGGTTGACCTGTTGATGCTGTTTAGCATTTACACCATGGCCTACAGCCATTTTTACTCGCAACAGGGGCAGCAGAACCTTGACAGTGCGCAACAAAA
>DASZPC010000738.1:0-1531 GCA_035550455.1 Chitinophagales bacterium
ATAAAGTTTATGGTCGGCCCACAAACTGAAAATGGCAAGCGGGTGGTAGTTGCCCAGCACCTGCGTGGTAAACATGCCTTTCAAATCGGGGGTGGGGGATGTTACCAACGTATCGCTGAACAAGTAGCCGCTGTCGTCAAAGTTTACAAACCGGTTTTGCAACGAGGGCGAAAAGGCAACAAACGTAACAATGGCTATAATACATGCTCCCGCCCATTTAGGCAAACTGCCCAGCCCACCTGCTTTTTGTTGCTTCCGGTTTTTGCTTTCAGTCTGGGGCGGGGTGGCTTTTTTTGCGTTTGTATTCTTCTTTTTAGCAGCCATGTATTATTTCGCAAAAGGCAACTTATTCAATTTGCCTCAAATCCAAAAACCTTATTAAAGTGGCGAATGAAATTCTGCTTGTAATCTTCAAAATCAATCTTGCGGTTTAGCTCTTTTTGTAATGATGTTACGCTTTTGCCTATCAGGCCGCAGGGTATAATTTTATCAAAATAAGTAAGGTCGGTGTTTATGTTCATGGCTAAGCCATGCATGGTAATATGCCTGCTGGCTTTTACACCTATGGCGCAAATTTTTCGGTCGCCTTTTTCACCGCGCAGCCAAACCCCGGCAGCATCTTCAATCCGCTCGCTGTTCAGCTCATAGTCTTTCAGCGATTCTATAGCTATTTTTTCAAGGTTATAAATGTATTGGGCAAGGCCCATGTTCAAAGTGTCAAGGTCTAAAACTGGATAGGCCACCAGTTGCCCCGGCCCGTGGAAAGTAACATCGCCACCCCGGTTTACATGGTAATATTCAGCATTCAGTGCTTCGTCAGGTACAATTATATTCTCCCGCTTACCGCTTTTCCCTAAAGTATATACAGGTTTATGCTCGCACAGTATAAGGTAATTAGTGGTAGGCCCGCCGCTGGTTTTTGCATGTAGGTTTTTGTTGAACATTTCTTCCTGCAGGGCCAGCACTTCGGTATAACCCTTTAACCCGGTATCAATTGTTTTAATTTCCATTAATTGGTTAATGGGGTTGGCTGTTAGCATCTTCTTTCAGTTTCTCCCTAAGCCGTTTTTCATCCTCTTTGGCCAAAAAACTAATATAGGCTTTGGCTATTGATTTGCTCAGGTTAAAAACAGCTTTGTTATAATTATCTAGGTAAACCTCGGTATAAAACGGGAAAGGCTCTTTTAGTTGCGTAAGCGATGTATCGCTCAAAAAAATTACACTGGTGCTGGCTGTATTCGTACTTGGCTCGGTATGGTAAACGCCCGAATAATGATACTCGTCTGTCCGCATGTTCGAGGTTATGTCGCCATATTCAGCAATCAGGTAGTAGTTTTCCTTCATCCGGATAGTGGTATCAAGCCCCAGTGTATCATTTAAAAATATATCCTGCCTTCCGGCTAAAAGTTCTTTGGTGTTTTTGGCGTAAATAAAATATACCTTACAAAAGTCGAAGTAGTTTTTGAAGGCATCCATTATCTTCTGGTTTTGAACACGGCGTTCGTCCATGATTTTATCTGCCAGTTCTGTT
>DASZPC010000739.1:0-4283 GCA_035550455.1 Chitinophagales bacterium
GATATGGCCCATGGCCTCGATAACCTGCGCAAAGTATGCGAAAGCATGCCTGCCCCCATGGCCACAACCGACTCTACGACTACCAGCGCCAGTGCGATGTAAACAGGTAACAATAACAGCAGATAAAATATAAGTCGATTAGCTTTTATGAAGAAAAAATTATTGATCGAGCTAATGGGTCATTTGTAGTCAGCGGCCAGTTGTCTGTTTCTTCAATTCTACATTCACCACTTGGCTGAAAATGAGTGGCGCCCTTTACGCCTCTACATGCATTGAAATTGGGTGGCCGGGTTATGTAGTTTACATTTCATTATATTTTATTACGTTTATATGCCGGTTAAACACATAATGCAAAAAATGAACACGTGTACTTATAAAATACCCTCCGAAGCAAATACCAGCGTAACTTTTATATTGTGGTTGTTTTTTTCGCTAATAATAACTGCCTGCAATAACCCGGTTAGCAAAACACCAGGTACCGTTACCCCCGCAATTAACAGCAGCCTTACATACAATAGCTTCATTAAACGCTTTGCGCCCCTCACTTATCCATTTAACACTAACGGCAGCGATTATTCATGTAAGGGAAACAAACAGTATTTTAACGATACTATACCAATGCTAAAATCCAACCTGGCCTTTTTAAAAAACAATAACTTAAATATACCCGATACTTTTTACGCGGCTGGTTATTTTAACCTGGGCAGTTGCGGGTTATGCCTTATCCGCAATTTTAGCGACTCAAGCGGTGGTTTTCCCAGCACCAACAGCACCTTGCTTTTGCTTGATAATACCGGTATTACCGATGCACTGCCGCTGGTAACGCGCCAGGTATCCGATGACTTATACAAGCATTGCTGGATACAAAACCTCGATACCGGTTCGCTGCCCCAAATTATAACCCGTACCACCTATGGAGAGGAAGATGGAGGTACCGATAAGCCTGAAGTGTATAAAATTTCCAATAACCGGTTTATACCCGCACCCGGTATAAAAACAGACGCCGGGGCATTTAATTTTTAGCGGCCAATTTTCATACCCGTTTCAGCAAAATTTATTGTTTGTTATTGCATACCAATATGCACCATACCTTCTGTTAAGGTTTCTTACCATATGGCATACGGACCTTGCCGGTAAGGTTGATTTTGGAAAAAACAATGTTGGTACATCTCAGGTGCTACAACAATTTTTTAACCCCGGTGCCGTTGGCCGCATTAAGTCCAAAAAGCAATAATCCGCCAGATTGCAGGCACAGATATAAGCAATATAAATAGTACCCACTATATTAAAAGACATATAATCGGCAAATGTAAAGCGCAAGGAAAGCGTATGCACATTTTAAGTATTGCTCATTAATATTACTCTTTGCTGGGACAGTAGAGGACATAAAAAAACAAGCCGCAAAGCCGGGCATAGCCCAGCCTGCAGCCTGATTAAGCATTTAAGCCAGCAGTATTTTTTACCAGCGCTTGTTGCTATTGCGCTTATCGGAGTTATAACCGCCGCGGTTAAAGTTTCCGCCACCAAAATTACCCCTTGGTTTATCTTCTTTAGGGCGGGCTTCGTTCACATTCAATACTTTGCCATCGTATTCGGCCTCATGCAGGGCATTCATCGCTTTAATGGCTTCATCCTTGTTAGGCATTTCAACAAAGCCGAAGCCCCTGGAGCGGCCTGTTTCGCGGTCAATAATTACTTTGGCCGAAGAAACTTCGCCATACTCGGTAAAAAGCTGCTTAAGGTCACCGTCGTTAACATTATAACTCAGGTTGGAAACATAGATATTCATCTTGAATTTGGTTTTTTAGAAAATTAAAAATGTTTGTATTATAATAAAATTTCAGAGGTTTATTTTGCCTTTTTGGAAGGCGACTTTTTAGGGGCCGTCTTAGTCTTGGTTTTTGTTTTAACTTCTTTGATGGCCTTAGATTTCGCTATAGTTTTGGCTTTCGGCCCGGACTGCCCTTTCTCCCCGGCGTTTTTTAACCATACCCCGTTCTTTAACTCGCCCAGTATTACTACTTCTTTTTGCTTTTCATAAGTTTTTGCAGTAGCCAACAGGCTTTCATAATCATCAAAACGCATTTTGCCCACCCAGTTAGCGCCTTTGTTACGGAACTGAAGGTAAAATCCATCTCGCAATACTGCTTCTTTTGTAGGAGGCCTACCCATTTGCTTTAAGTTATGAGGGCACAAGATGCACTTGTAAATCCATATTTACCGAAATAATTGATAAATAAATGCTTTTTTTGAAAAAAAGAGGCAATTTGACCAATTTTATCACAAATATGGGGGATTTTAGGGCCATTCAAAATAGCAATTGGTGAATTAAACAACCATACAATCGAAAAAGCCAGTCCAAAAATAGCCAATACGTATTGTAACTGTACTAATTTCGCAGAAAACTATTCCGTTTTACAAAACATATATCACATTCAAACAGGGAGCCATCGCTTTTATGCCGCAAAAAACCAGCAAAATCGTACACCAAATAGCCCTGCCTGTCCATAAATGCAATAACATCCCCCATTAGCGGAAAACTATCATTCTTTTTTTGCAGGGAAGTTTCTATAATAAACAACTCCGTTTTGCCAAATAAAGCCTGGCAACCTTTTAACACTTCCAGTTCGTAGCCCTGTACATCAATTTTTACAATTTCGGGAACATCAATTTGCCTTTCGTGAAGTAAGGAGTCAATGGCCTTAACGGTTACTGCTGTGCTTTTACCATCTGTACTTTGCACCTCCATTAAACCTGAACATGCCAAATCATCGGCTATATAAAAATCCTTTACCGCATCAGCAGCACCGGCTGCCATCTTAAAATACCTGGCATTTTTATGTTGCTGCAAAAAACCAAGCATATATGGTTCCATTTCCTGTTGCGGTTCTACAAGGTACAATAACGCATCGGGGTAAACTGCCAGCACCTGCCTACTAAACCATCCCTTGTAAGCGCCTATATCCAGCACCCGGGTAACTTTTAAGCCACGCCTTTTTACATCGTTCAGCAAAGCGTCCATATCCCCTACCGGGGTGTTCCATGAGCGCGAAACCCTTAACCCGAACAAATTAAATATTTTTTTTATTACATTTTCCAGCGCAGGGTACATAAATTATAATTCTAAACTACCGCCAAGCTAAATAATTCTGTTACAAACACAACAGTGCTTTATGATGGTAGCTTAACAAGCACCTCCTTCTTAAATTACCGCTTCGGCTTTTATCATCCTTGCTTTTCCGCTCAAATCTGTTTTTAGCTCCACATTGGTGTAACCCAAATCACAAAGCATTTTCTCCACCGCCACTCCTTTAGCGGCGTTTAATTCAAAAAATAACAGCCCGCCGGGTTTTAATGCAGCTATACTTTTTCGGGCAATTGTACGGTAAAACAGCAGGGCATCTTCGTAGGGTGCAAAAAGGGCCAGGTGCGGCTCAAAATTCAGCACATTGGCAGCCATAGCAGATTTTTCATCATGCCCGATATAGGGCGGATTGCTTACAATAACATCGTAGGCGCCAATGGGTAAATCCTGGTTCAACATATCAAGTTGTTGTAGCTGCACAGTGGTATTGTTCAGGCGGCAGTTCTCAGCTGCGGTTTGCAGAGCCCCTGGGCTTACATCAACGGCGCTTAACATAGCTTGTGGCAGGTGTTTGGCTATAGCTATGGCAATACAGCCGCTGCCCGTGCCTATATCGAGGATATTACCGTTAGCCTTACCCTGTAGTTTACACTCGTCAATTACCAACTCTACCAGTTCTTCTGTTTCGGGGCGGGGTATCAGCACACTATCATTCACCACAAAGCGCAGCCCGTAAAACCAGGCCTCTCCCAATATATACTGAGGAGGTTCGTGGGTTAACAGGCGGGCGAGGATATTATCCAGTTGGGCGGCCTGCTGTTCGGTAATAATGCGGAACCTGTCGAAAGCATACTGCGCACGGCCAATATCCAGTATGGTTTCCAACACCAGTTTGGTAATGGCTTTGGCTTCGCGGTCGCCAAAAACGGGAGTTAGTTTATCGCGGTATTCCTTTTGCTTTTCGGCAATGGTCATGTTTCAAAAATAATACCCTGTTAGAAAATACCCCGATAAGTTTTGGTATTTTTACAAAGGTGGAAAAGCACGAAGCATATATGCGGCAGTGCCTTGAGCTTGCCGCCGCCGGCTTGGGGCATACCGCACCTAACCCTATGGTGGGCAGTGTAATTGTGTACCAGGGCCGCGTAATAGGCCAGGGCTACCACCAGCAATACGGTGGCCCACATGCCGAGGTAAA
>DASZPC010000740.1:0-5527 GCA_035550455.1 Chitinophagales bacterium
TTTTGCCAAGGTCGTTGCGCACCAAATCAACTATCATTACGTTTTCGGCGCGTTCTTTAATGTCGTTGCGCAGTTGTTCCTGCCACTGTTTGTTTTCTTCAGGTGTTGACCCTTTTTTAATAGTGCCTTTAATAGGCTGCGAGATGAGTTGGTTTCCTTCTTTTTTCAGGAACCTTTCGGGGCTGGCGCATAAAAGGAATTTGTCTTCCCGCTTAAAAAAGCAACTGAAAGGGGCTTTGCCTTTATCATTCAGTTTTAAAAATGTAGCCACCGGATTTATGGGCGCATTTTCGGCGTAGAATTCGGTGCAGTAATTCAATTCGTAAAAATCACCCGCTTCAATTTGTTGCTGAATGTACTGTACGTTTTGCAGGTACTCTTCTTTGGTAGTACGTGCTTTTATTTCAACCGGTGCAGTAGTTGTGGCGCTTAGTTTTTCGAGGTTTATTTTTTCAATGGTTTCAACCAGTTCAAAGGTTTCGGGGTAGTTGCGGTTAACGGTTAGCTTATTGCCGTTAATTTCAAACACATAGCGCGGTTTAAAAAAATAGAGCGCCGGAAAGCCAATATTATCGGGGTGGCTGCTTTGCAGTTCCTCAATTTCATTTTTCAAATCGTAAGTAAAATAACCGGCAATAAGGGCATTGGCTTTTGCATGAAATTCTTTCAGTGCCGCGAATGAATTTTGCGTGGCTGTTATTTCATCCAATGCATCAACACACAGCAACCATTGCTTGGGCGGATATAGTTTTACAAGGTAATTGTTGCTATCGAAAAGGGCAACGGCTTTAAAGTAGCCCGCCCAGTACAGGGCCTTTAGTTTGAATGAATCAATATCATTAATGGTAACAGTAGTTGATTCAGCCATTATATGATTTGAAAGTAGTTTAGTTTAAAGTCAAAGATGAAGATTGCTTCTCCCGATTTGCTATTGTTTATTAAAGATGAATCGGGATAGCAATGACAATCTTTTTCTTTACGATAACGCCTCCATTGTTTTTTTAAACAATAACTGTTCGCGGGCGGGGCCGGTTGAAATCATCGTTATATCAGTGCTAAGGTATTCTTCCAGAAAGCCGAGGTACCCCAGGAAAGTTTCAGGAAGGTCATCGTAATTGGCAAAGGTGCGCAGGTCGGTTTTCCAGCCACAAAGTTTATGGTAAACCGGCTTTACATCGGTATGGCAAAGGTCGAAAGGCAGTTCGCGGGTTTTAGCGCCTTCCAATTCATAATCGGTGCAGGCCTCAATGGTTTCAAAATCGTTCAACACATCGCTTTTAGTAATGGCTATTTGTGTAACGCCGTTAATCATAATAGCGTATTTAAGGGCTGGCAAATCAATCCAGCCGGTGCGGCGCGGCCTGCCGGTGGTAGCGCCAAACTCGCCACCTAACTGGCGTATGCGTTCGCCGGTTTCGTTATCAAGCTCGGTAGGGAAGGGGCCACCACCTACACGGGTGCAATAGGCTTTGGTAATGCCTATTATTTCTTTCACTTTGGTGGGGGGTATGCCCAGGCCATTGCAGGCGCCTGAAGTAATTGTGTTTGACGAAGTAACAAAGGGATAGGTGCCAAAATCAATATCGAGCATGGTGCCCTGTGCGCCTTCGGCCAAAATGTTTTTGCCCTGGCTGAGGGCATTGTTCAGGTAGTATTCTGAATCAATAAGGTTGAGCGATTTTACAAACTCAATGGCTTCGAACCAGGGTTTTTCCACTTCCTCCAACGAAAATTCGTAATTGTAAATGCTAAGCAGGCGCAGGTGCTTTTCGCGTATTTTTTCGTAAATCTTTTTAAAGTCTTTACCGATAATATCGCCCACGCGCAGGCCGTTGCGCCCGGTTTTATCCATGTAGGTAGGCGATATGCCGCGCAGGGTGGAACCGATTTTTTCCTGCCCCTTGGAGGCTTCGGATGCTGCATCCAATATTTTATGTGTAGGCAAAATAAGGTGCGCCTTTTTTGATATAAACAGGCGTTTATCAAGGTCGGCTACTTTGCCGGTAAGGTTGTCAATTTCTTTTCTCAGCGTTTGGGGGTCAATTACCACGCCGTTGCCAATAATATTTACCGGTTTATTGTGCATAACGCCGCTGGGCACGGTATGCAATACGGTTTTAACCCCGTCTATAATTAGTGTGTGCCCGGCATTGGGCCCGCCCTGAAAGCGCGCCACTATATCGTATTTAGGGGCCAGGTAATCAACTATCTTTCCTTTTCCCTCATCGCCCCATTGAAGGCCCAATAAAATATCAACAGCCATTATCTTCGTTTTACAGTTTTTAGTTTACAGTTTATTGTATTGGGTTTGCTCCCCTCGCCCTCTAACCTGCCTACGGCAGGCATGCTCCCTAAAGGGAGGATCGCTCCACTTCAATAAGCCACCAATGAAGTATCCCCTAATTTGTCTAATTTCCTCAATTTTCTAATTTTTTAATTCACCCAATCGCCAGCGGCTATGGGCTTTGAGCTATAAGCCTTGAGCAATATAGTTTCCGGTTTTTAGTTTCAACTTTCCAATTTCAAATGCCCTTTCAACTGATTTTTAGATTCCCTGATTTCCTATTTTTCCCGGTTCTCCTAATGCCCAAAATCACAAACACACCCTCCTTTTTCAGAAGGGTTTTGTTCGCAATCCTAAATTTTGCATTACGCCCCCTTCAGGTATTCAATGGCGCTGGCCTCGTCAGCTTTTACTGTAAATACGCTTTCCAGCTTGGTTATTTGCAACAGCTTTTTCATTTGGTCGGGCAGGCTGCATAAAGCCACTTCGCCTCCGGCATTGCGGGTTTTGCTAACCGCAGTAAGCAGCATACCTAGGCCGGTACTGTTTATAAATTTCATATCGGCCAGGTTAAAAAGCACCTTTTTGTTGCCTGCCTCCAGGTTAGATTTAATCAATTCCATTACCGGTGCATTGGTGTGCTCGCCCAGCAGGTTGCCTTCCAGCGATATTACTACTACGCCGTCTTTAATTTCGTTTTTCATGCTTAAAATGGGTTTTATACAGTTTGTTTTTCTGTTTCTTTTTTACTGGCGGCCTCTAACTCCCGTTTTTTCTGGCAACTGCCGCAAATGCCATACATATTTAATGAATGATGGGTTATTTTAAAATTTAACAATTCGCCCATCATGGTTTTAATCTGCTGTATCCTCGGGTCGCAAAATTCAACTACTTTTTTACAATCTACACAAATGATATGGTCATGTTGTTTATAACCGTAGCTTTTTTCGTACTGGGCCAGGTTTTTGCCAAACTGGTGCTTTTTAATCAAATCGCAGCTAACCAGCAGTTCCAAGGTGTTATATACGGTAGCCCGGCTGATGTTGTGTTTTTTGCGGATGATATCGGTATAAAGCGATTCGGCCTCGAAATGGTCGTTCCGGCTATAAATCTCCTCCAAAATAACAAAGCGTTCGGTGGTTTTGCGCAAATCCTTCTTCTCCAGGTAGGCTGAGAAGATGTTTTTTACTTCCTCAATTTGCTCTTTTCGGCTCGGCGTAATCACATGCGAAAATAGGAAAAATTGGACAAAATAAGGCCATGGACGGCAGATGACGGACGACGAATGGCGGAAGGGCAGACGGCAGACGACGGACTACAGATGGCGGAAGGGCAGACGACGGACGATGGATGGCGGAATGGCAGATAGTTTGATAATTTGATAATTTGACGATTTGATAATTCGGGAATTAGATACATTGGAGTCCATAGTCAGATAAGCAGTAAGACTAAGGAAATCGAGGGGCAGGCAGCTTCGCTCAGCAGTAGGATGCAAAATCCCTGTCGTGCCCATCCCAAATTTGAAATTTGAAACCCGAAATTTGAAACTATTATAGTTCATAGCCCATAGCTAAAAAGCTATTCCTTGTCTTCGCTATCAAACCTGCTTACTTCTAAAATGCCATCGAGGGCGGTAAGGCGGGCGGTGAGGTCTTCCAGTTCGTTGGTATCGTGCACGTAAACCATAATACGGCCTTCAAATACGCCATCGGAGCTATCGAAGGAGATAGAACGCATGTTGAGGTTCATTTGGCCGGTAATAATGTTGGTTATTTTGTTTACCAGGCCCACATCGTCGATACCGGTAAGTTTAATACCGGTAAGGAAGGCAATTTCGTGCTGCTTGGTCCAGCGGGTTTTTACAATGCGGTACGAGTATTTGCTCATCAACTGCACGGCATTGGGGCAGTTGGTGCGGTGTATTTTTATACCATCGTTAATGGTTAAAAAGCCAAAAACATCATCGCCGGGTATGGGGTTACAACAGGGCGCAAATTTGTAATCTATTTTTTCGGCATTTTCGCCCATGATGAGCAACTCTGCATTTTTTTGCAGGGTTTTTTTCACCATTTCGTCAATGCTTTCGCCATCGGCGGTTTGCAGGCTGGCGGGCTTGGGCAGTTTTATTTTACCGGCAATTACTTCAAACTTGTTGAGGTCGCTTAAGTCTATTTTTTTATTGGCAATGCTGAAGTATAAATCAAGCGGCGAAATCATTTTGTAATGGTTCATAAGCAGCAGCAGGTTTGCTTCGCTTTCTTCCATTTTTTGCTGCTTCATTTTGCGCTCAAGGGTTTCTTTGCCCTCCAGGGCCACGCGTTTCTTTTCCTCTTTCAGCGATTGCTTAATTACCGAGCGGGCTTTGGCGGTAACCACGTAGTTGAGCCAGTCTTCATTGGGTTGCTGTTTGTTGCTGGTAAGAATCTCAACCTGGTCGCCGTTTTTTAATACATGGCTAAGTGGCACCAGTTTGTTGTTAACCTTGGCGCCAATACATTTTTTGCCCACGCCGCTGTGTATTTCAAAAGCAAAATCGAGCGCGGTGGCATCTTTGCGGAGGCGCTTTAAATCGCCTTTTGGGGTAAATACAAATATCTCTTCGCTAAGCAGTTCGTGCTTAAACTCGTTTACCACCTCCAGGGCGTTGGTATCGGGATTGCTAAGCACCCCGCTTATTTTGTGCAGCCATTCATCCAGCGCGGTATCGGCGGTACCTTCTTTGTACTTCCAGTGGGCGGCGAACCCTTTTTCGGCAATTTCGTGCATACGCTCGGAGCGTATCTGAATTTCCACCCACTTGCCCTGGTTGCTCATTACGGTGGTGTGCAGGGCTTCGTAGCCGTTGGTTTTTGGGTTGCTAAGCCAGTCGCGCAACCTGTCGGGGTTGGGGTGGTAAATATCTGTAATGGCAGAATACACGCCCCAGCAATCGCTTTTCTCTTTTTCGTGCGGCGATTTGAGGATGATACGAATAGCAAACAAGTCGTAAATCTCCTCGAAAGGGACGCCCTTGTTCTTTATTTTATTGTAAATGGAATAAATGCTTTTTGGCCTGCCGTAAATATCGAAGCTGAAGCCGCGTTTTTCTAACTCCTCTTTAAGAGGTTTAATAAAATCGTGTATAAAGCGGGTGCGCTCGCGCTTGGTTTCGTTTAGCTTGCGGGCAATTTCGCGGTAAAGTTCGGGCTCGGTGTGTTTTAGCGCCAGGTCCTCCATTTCGGTTTTAATGGCATACAAGCCCAT
>DASZPC010000741.1:0-4177 GCA_035550455.1 Chitinophagales bacterium
CCAATATCCTCCTCATTGCTTTCGCCCTCCTCCAGGGCGGGGTTTGCCTCCAGTTCTTCCTTAATGCGCTGTTCTAACTGGGCAGTAGGCACCTGCAGCAATTTCATTAGCTGAATTTGCTGGGGCGATAATTTTTGCAGCAGTTTTTGCTGTAAGCGTTGGTTTAACACAGCGGCAAATTTTCAAAAACCTTTTAAAACAACCTAACAATCAAACTGTTCAACCGGTTTTAATGTTACGGAAGTAATGTTTTAGTTACGTAAATAAGCATTTTTGCCCGGGGTGTCAAGCCTTTCGGGAAGACAAAAGGCTTTTCTATATTCGCAATCCGTTTTTCAATAATTAAAAAGCAGATAAAAATTCAGGTTATGGTTTATGTAAAGGACCTTTCGGCATTTGAAGGAAAAGAGGTTGAGATGAAAGGCTGGAATGCCCACAAGCGCGATAGTAAAACGCTGGTGTTTTTAACCCTTAGGGACGGTACTGGTTTTGTTCAATGTGTAATTGACCTGAACGTAGTAGGTAATGAGTTGTTTGAGGCAGCAAAGCGGTTGCCGCAGGAAAGCTCGCTAAGCCTTACCGGTAAAGTGGTAAAAGATGAACGCCAGTTTGGCGGTTTTGAAATACACGTTACTTCGCTACAGGTAATTGCCGAGGCCGAAGAATATCCGCTAACGCCGAAAGAACATGGGGTTGATTTTTTAATGGATAAGCGCCACTTGTGGCTGCGTTCAAAGCGCCAGTGGGCCATAATGCGCGTGCGTAACGAAATTATTTTTTCTATTCACCGGTTTTTCCAGGAGCGCGGTTTTGTGCAAATGGATGCCCCTATTTTTACCGGCAACGCCTGCGAAGGCACCACTACTTTGTTTGAAACCGATTATTACGGCGAACCCGCTTACCTTTCGCAATCGGGCCAGTTGTATGGCGAGGCCATGGCTATGGCACAGGGGCTGATATATACTTTTGGCCCTACTTTTCGTGCAGAAAAATCGAAAACACGCAGGCACCTTTCGGAGTTTTGGATGATTGAGCCTGAAATGGCTTTTTACGACCTGAAAATGGATATGGACCTGATTGAAGATTTTGTGCGCTATGTGGTAGGCAGCGTGTTGGAAAAATGCAAAACCGAACTGGCCGTACTGGAGCGCGATACCACTTACCTTGAAAAAGTAAAACTGCCCTTTATACGTATGAAGTATGAAGATGCGGTAAGCGTAATAAAGGGGGAGAAAAGCATAGAAGGAAGGAGCAGTTTTGAGATGCTGGATGAAGAGATAAACAACATACAGGCGGCGGTTGAAAAGGCAAAAGCCGATATACAGCAATACGAAACAGAGGCGGCTGATAAAAGTACGGGGCAAAAGCGAAAGAACCAATTACAAAACCTGATTGACACCGGCAAGCAAACCCTGGTTGATTTGAACGAGCAGTTGAGTGCATCGGAACAATGGCTGAACAGTGCTAAAAACTTTAAACGCGGCGATGATTTTGGCGGGAGCGATGAAACGGTGCTTACCAAAATGTTTGGGCAGCCGGTAATGGTTTACAACTGGCCACAGGCGGTAAAAGCCTTTTATATGAAGGAGGATGAAACCGACAAGGGCTATGCCAAAGGTGTTGACCTGCTTGCGCCCGAAGGGTATGGCGAGGTAGTAGGGGGCGGCGAGCGCGAAACTAATATTGAAAGGCTAAAGCATAAAATTATTGAGCATGACCTGCCTATGCAGGCCTTTGAATGGTACCTGGACCTGCGCAGGTTTGGCAATGTGCCCCATGCAGGTTTTGGCCTGGGCCTTGAAAGGCTGGTAGCCTGGATATGCGGGTTACAGCACATCCGCGAAACTATTCCGTTCCCGCGCAGTTACGGCAGGCTGTTTCCGTAGTATATAATCAGGAGGCCGGTACTTTTACCCCCTCCTGCTGTAGTTTTACTTTGATGGTAGATACCATCATATTAATGGCTACCTTGTTTTCGGCGCCTTTGGGGATGATAATATCGCAATGGCGTTTGGTGGGTTCAATAAACTGCATGTGCATTTCCTTAATTAAAGGGTAGCGCTCCAGTACTTCGTCAATGGTACGGCCGCGTTCTTTTATATCGCGGTGTATAATGCGTATTAAGCGGTCGTCGGGTTCGGCATCCACAAATACTTTCATATCGCACAGGTTACGGATGCGCTCATCAGTAAAAAGCAAAATACCTTCTACTAAAATCACATGTGCCGGGGCCACATGTATGGTTTCCTTTCTGCGTGCGCTGTGTACAAAATCGTAGGTGGGTTCTTCAATGGCTTTGCCGCTTTTAAGGTTGAATAGATCCTTTTCAAGCAGACTGAACTCAATAGCATCGGGATGGTCGAAATTAATGAGAAGCCTTTCTTCGTGCGAAAGATGGCCGTTATCCTTATAATAAGAATCCATGTGTACTACAGAAACCACCTTGCCAGGAAAGTGTTTCAAAATTTCAGTTACCACGGTGGTTTTGCCTGAACCTGACCCGCCTGTTATACCAATAACCAGCATCAATAAAAAATTTTGCGCAAGATAATAAATGCGGGGTGTCCGGTTAAATTATACCCCGTACCATAAATTACCAGCCTTTAAAATTAAAGGAGTAGTAAAACAAAGCTTAACAAACCTTGCCGGGTTATTTCAGGTTCGGTTCGCGTGCTACAAAGAAGAAAAGCAGGCCTACGCTAAGCATTAGTATGCCTACCAGCAATGGAATAAGATGGCCGGTTTCATACATGCTCATGTGCAGTTTGGGGTCGTTATAATTAAGCGCCCATGAGGTGTTGGCCATTACAAAACTGAAATAGATGGTTAACAAGCCACCTACTATAGTGCATATCCCTGCGATTACTTTCGACATAGAAATAGAAATTTTGCAGTGCGAATGTAGGGCAAAAATTGAAATTTCAAACACCTGTTTCGCACACCTTGTAAGTGGCGTACTAGGCTATGGCCTCTACTTCGGTTTTAACATAGCCAAAATCTGAAAGGCTGTTTAATATTACTGGCTGTATGGTGTTAATAAGGGTTTCGTTAAAAGGGCGGGCTACCTTAATATAATTATCGGTAAAGCCATACATGGTGCCGTTGTCGTTTTCCGACTCGAAAAGCACGGGGCGCTCTGTACCCAGGTTATCGGCATAAAATTTCCGGCGTTTCTTTTCTGAAAGTATGCGTAGCATTTTGTTCCGCTCTTTCCTTATTTCTTTAGGTACTATGGGGGTTATGTTCAGGGCGCGGGTATTGGCGCGCTCGCTGTATGTAAATACGTGCAGGTAGGAAACATTGAGGCTGTTAATGAAATTGTAGGTTTCGAGAAACTGCTCATCCGTTTCGCCGGGGAAACCCACAATTACATCCACCCCAATGCAGGCATGCGGCATTTGGGCCTTTATCCACTCCACACGTTCGCGGTATAACTTGCTTAAATACTTGCGGCGCATTAACTTCAGTATTTTATCGGCGCCAGATTGCAGGGGAATATGGAAGTGGGGCATAAACTTTCCGGAGTTGGCCACAAACCCTATTATTTCTTTGGTAAGCAGGTTAGGCTCGATAGAAGAAATGCGCCAGCGGCTTACAGTTTCAATTTTTTCAAGTTCCTGAATCAGGCTTAAAAAGTTTTCATCGGTGCGTTCATTGCCATCAGGGGTTTTGCCATAATCGCCAATGTTAACGCCGGTAAGCACTATTTCTTTTACCCCGGTGGCCGCCACTTTTTTGGCTACTTCAACCGTTTGGGCTATGGTGTTACTACGGCTACGGCCACGTGCCAGCGGAATGGTGCAAAACGAGCAGAAATAATCGCAGCCATCCTGCACTTTTAAAAAACTGCGGGTGCGTTCGCCGTGCGAGTAAGCATCGGCATAAAAAGCCACATCGTTTATATCGCTATTAATTACCAAAGGTTGGGCCTGTTCTTCCAGTTGCTCGATATAATGGTGTATTTTAAATTTTTCGTTGGCCCCCAATACCAGGTTAACACCGGGGATGCTGGCTATTTCATCGGGTTTTAGCTGAGCGTAGCAACCCACTACTATAATTTTTGCGTTAGGGTTGGTGCGTAAGGCCCCCCGCACTACTTGGCGGGTTTCTTTATCGGCATTTTGGGTTACTGAACAGGTATTAATAATGTAATAATCGGCAGGTTCGCTAAAATCAA
>DASZPC010000742.1:0-3591 GCA_035550455.1 Chitinophagales bacterium
CAGGCGCTACCGGTGTGGGTGTTACCGGCGCAACGGGCAGTACCGGCGTTACAGGTTCAACAGGTGTAACGGGCAGTACCGGTGCAACGGGCGCTACAGGGGCCAATGGCTCATCAAATGCATGGGGCTTAACCGGCAATACCGGCACAACCGTTGGTACCAACTTTGTAGGCACCGCCGATAATGTTGATCTTCAGTTTGATGTAAACAGTATCCGTTCAGGTTTAATTGATAATGTAAGCGGGCAAACCTTTTTTGGCTACCAGGCGGGTTTAAATACCACTGGCGCTAATACTACTTTTTATGGGTATGCGGCGGGGCAAACCAATACCACTGGCAACGGGCTTACTGCGGTGGGGTATAATTCCCTGTTCAAAAATAGTACGGGTAGTAATAATACGGCTGTTGGCTCTCAGGCTTTATACTCCAATGTGGGGGGCTCGCTCAATACCGGTATTGGCAGCATAAGCCTTTATGCCGTTACCAGCGGCCAAAACAATGCGGCTTTGGGCTATGGCTCGGGCTTTAACATAACATCGGGCGGTAGTAACACTGCTATTGGCTCGCAGGCGCTTTATTCCTCTACCACCGCCAGCAATAACGTAGCAGTGGGTTATAATGCTTTATATACCAATATTTCATCTGCCAACACGGCGGTTGGTTCGCAAGCGCTGCGGTATAATTTCACCGGAAACTATAACAGTGCTGTAGGTTATAATTCGTTGTATAATAATACAACAGGATCGTCTAATACTGCTGTGGGTTACCAAACATTGTACAATAATACTTCTGCTACTAACAACAATGCATTTGGTAATGGAGCGCTGTATACTAACACTACAGGTTCTTCAAATCAGGCTTTTGGCTATGGCGCTCTTAATGCAAATACTACTGGTTATCAAAATGCAGGCCTGGGCGATTACTCGCTTTATGCCAACACCACCGGTTATCAAAATACAGCCATTGGTAATGGTACTATGGATCATAACACCACCGGCTATGCCAATACTGCGGTGGGCATGTGGTCTTTGCGTTTCAACACCACCGGCAACGCTAACACCTCAATGGGGTATTATTCTATGTATAATGCAACCGGTAATTATAACGCGGCTGTTGGTGTGCTGGCCCTTGAAATTACTACTGCCGATAATAACTCTGCCCTGGGTTATAGCAGTTTATATAATACAACAAGCGGTACCCTTAATGTGGGTGTAGGTTCGTTGGCGGGTGGTTATAATATTACTGGCGCTGATAATACTTTTATAGGCGCCGGTACGGGCTATACTTTTACGGGTTTAAGTAACTATACCTGCCTTGGCTACAATGCCGGAACAGCTAATGGCGCCTCAAACTACATGGAAATAGGCAATACCAGTGTTTCAAAAATTTATGCGCAGGTGGGCGTTACTACATATAGCGATGCACGTATAAAAGATGATGTGCGGGAGAATGTTCCCGGTTTGGATTTTATAACCCGCCTGCGGCCCGTAACCTATAATCTTAATATTCATAAGGAGAATGAGTTTTTGTATGCCGGTAAGCCTGATTCTGTAAACTGGGCTGGAAAATATGATTTAGAAAAAGTGCGCAGCACAGGCTTTATAGCCCAAGAGGTTGAAAAGGCCGCCAAACAGGTGGGCTATGATTTTGATGCTGTGGCTGTACCTCATAACCCCGATGGCCTCTATGGCCTTAATTATACTGAATTTGTAGTGCCTTTGGTGAAGGCCGTACAGGAGCAACAGCAGGAAATAGAAAACCTGAAAAAACTGGTAGATGCGCAGGGTAAGTTAATTGAGCAACTGCAAAAAAAATAAAGGGGGGCAAACATACTCCGACAAAAACGTTATGCTTACCTCAAAAAGCAGTAAACCCGTGTTTATGGCTTTACATTTGATTCCGGATTGGTTCGATGAAAAATAAATTATCGCGTGTATTAGTGCATGTCTCGGCATGTACGGCCTTTTTGTTGCTCCCGGTACTAATGGCGCCGGGGCCCGGTTTTTCTTTTAACTCCCTGCTTAACGGCTATGTTCAGCGCGATTTCTTTTCCCACGTGCTCATGCTCGTGTTTTTTTATCTCAACTACTATGTGTTCATCCCCCGTTTTTACTTTACGCAACGGTATGCGCTGTTTATAGGGTTGCAGGTGCTTGCTTTGGTTATTGTTACCTACGTGCCTTATTTCTCATTTAACATGCAGGGTATGCCGCCTCCCGGCCCACCGCCGGGCAGTGGCGCTATGCCGCACCATGAAGGCCCGCACCACGAAGGGGGGCTTTTTGAAATGGCGCATAATTTGTTTCTGTACCTGGTGGTGGTTTTCTTCTCGCTGGTATTAAAAATAAGCAGGCATTTACAACAAACCCAGCGCGAAAAAACCAATGCCGAGCTGGCTAATTTAAAGGCGCAGGTAAACCCCCATTTTCTGTTTAATACGTTGAATAGTATTTACTCTTTAGCCCTGGCAAACTCCGACCGCACTGCCAATGCTATTGTAAAACTTTCGGGTATGATGCGCTATATGCTTACCGATGCCGGGCAGGACTATATATCGCTGGAAAAAGAAATTGAATGCTTGGAAGATTATATCGAACTACAAAAGTTGCGCCTGCCCGATACGGTAGAGTTCTCGTATAAAGTAGAAGGGGAAACAGAGGGAAAAGAAATTGCCCCGCTGCTGTTTTTACCTTTTATTGAAAACGCTTTTAAATACGGGGTTAACCCCGAAAAGCCATCGGAAATCAGCATCACTATTGCTGCGCAGCGCAACTTGGTTAGCCTTGATGTAAAGAACACAAAAGTGGCCCCGGAACCCCCCGATAGCCAGCCTACAGGTATTGGTATTAGTAATACACGAAGCAGGCTGGAATTGCTTTACCCCGGCAAACATGAATTGCGTACCGAAAATGGCGCTTACGGTTTTCGTGTGTATCTTGCTGTTTACTTATCATGATAAAGGCAATTGCCATAGACGATGAACCGCTGGCCTTAAAGGTGATTGAAAACTTTTGCGGCAAAGTTGATTTTATAAGCCTGGAAAAAACATTTACCCGCCCCAGCGAGGCAGCGCGGTATTTACAAAAATTCCCTATTGATTTATTGTTCCTCGATATCCGGATGCCTTCGGTTTCTGGCCTTGAGTTTTATAAAACATTGCGGCTAAATTACATGGTAATATTTACCACGGCTTATACTGAGTATGCGGTGGAGGGTTTTAACATAAGTGCCTTGGATTACCTGGTAAAACCTTTTACCTACGAAAGGTTTTTGCAGGCAGCGAATAAAGCCCGCGATTATTACCAGTTTATGCACCAGGCCGGTAAGCAGCAGCCCTATTTGTTTATACGCGCCGATTATGCCCTTACCAAAGTGCTGTTATCAGATATTCTTTATATAGAGGGGTTGGATGATTATTTGAAAATTCATTTAACCAACCGCCAGCCTTTAGTGGCGCGTATGACCATGAAAAGCATACTGGAAATGTTGCCATCCAATGAGTTTTTACGTGTACACCGTTCGTTTATTGTGCCGGTACAGGGTATTGGGCGGGTACGAAATAAAACCATCTACCTGGGGGGTGTGGAAATC
>DASZPC010000743.1:0-4509 GCA_035550455.1 Chitinophagales bacterium
AAATGCTCAGTTTGGCAGAAACATCATAAAAAACTTTCCATCCACCCTTCTCAGCCACCGGCTGGTACTGTGGCGGAATTTGAACCGCCTGGTTAGCACAGGCAAAATTGTAATATACACCGGTATTATTCCAGCAGGGCATTTTGCCCTTGCTGCATAAGCGGAAACAACTATCGGCGTGGGCTATATGGTTGTTAAGCAATAACATGGTGGGCCTTGCCGCCAGTTGCGATAGCTTACCACGCTGCACTCCGCCTGCACTCAAAACATAACCTGCTCCGCCGGTATAAATTTCAGGCGAGCCCTTACGGCCATGGCCCAACTTTGCGTAATAGTCCTTATTTTTCTCAAGCAACAGGTTTGTAAGGCCATCGTTCAGGTTATAATGCAACAATAAAGTGATGATGCCATGCTGCTTCGCACTTACCGGGTACGCAGAACCCGTTTTGCGGTTCACCAAAACATGTATAATCGAGCTAACAGGGTCTTGTTCAAAAGCTGTGTTGGAGGCACGTGCCGGGCGGCGGCGGAATGGCGGGTACCTTTTCAGGTTAATACTGCTCAGCGAATACTCGTACATTATTTCATTCAGCAGTTTATTCGCGGCATGTTTTATTGTATCTGATTGGGTAAACGAAAACAGCGTATTCAATGCCTGGAAAGTATAACCCGAATATGGATTGGAATTAAATTCAAAAAACCCGCCTTTGAATTTCTCGTCCAAATGGTTCAGCATCCATTTCTCAATGCCGTTTCTTGCGTTGTCATAAATAAACGATGTGTCGCCATGCTCATGCAGCCACTGGTTTTTAAGGTACCGCGATACCTCGCCCATAAAAATATGGTTCTCGGTTTCGCGCAGCAGCCTGCCGGTGCCGGGCATAATGGTATCTACCTTATTGCCACAATTTTCAATCAAAACATTTGCTAAATGGTCGCGTGTTTTGGGGTATAATAACTCCGGCTTATCGCCAAACAGGTATAGCAACGTGCACCAGGTTATTTCGCTAAAATCATAATCGCCGCTTTTATGAAAAATACCGGTACTGCCATGCCCTGCCCAGGGTTTTAAATCAAGTAAGCGGGCATTTACCTGCTCTACGTCGCGCCCTTGTGCCAGTTTGCCCAAAACTATCCGTACAAAATCCCGGTCGCGCACATCATTCTTCTGTGGAATATCCTTTGCGGCATACTGTGCTATAATGCTATCCTGTGGGTTATAAGTGATATTAGTAGCTGAGGCACTGTAATCGTAAACCGCCGGATAAGTGCTTATATCGCTTATAAAATGTTGAGCCAGTTTATTAGGCCCTAAATAATAAGTGCATGACTGCACAGCGCTTAAAGCAAAAACAACAGCCAGTAATTTTGTATCTCGCAATAACATAATCAATCTTCTGCGCATCTGTATGTTTTTATAAATCATTTCTTTTTGTTGCCCGGATTACGCAGCCCATTATCTAGTTCGTACCGCCACCCGAATTGTATAAACATACCTATGGCATAAGGCCTGCCTGTTTTTACAGCCCTCTTGAAATAATAATCTTTATTGCCTATGCAGGTGGCGCTGCAAACGTTTTGCGTGGTAAGGTAGCCTCCCTTCACTGGTACCAGGCTGTATTTCGGCAATCCATAATATGCCCGCTTTACACTGTTGTGGTATGTAGTATCATTCACAATACCTAACCGCAGGGCAGCACTTATTCCATAGCCGAACATAGCAGTGCACGAGCTCTCAATAAAGTTTGATGAATCCGTGTTTCTTACCGGTAGCTGGTACCAATGCCCTGTTTTTTTATCCTGCAATTCAGGCAGGTGTTGTATCATTTCTTTCAGGTAACCGGCCAACTCGTTATAGTAATGGTTGCTTTGTGGGATGGTTTCAAGCGCATCCGAAAGTGTTACAATAATCCAACCGTTTCCCCGGCCCCACATTTCAGCACTTCTGCCGGTAACTTTATCAGGCCAGTACCGCTGGCTGAACATAGTAACGTGGTTTTTATAATCGCCATCCCAGCCATGGTACCAAAGCCCCCATTTTTTATCCTGTAATTTTTCGCGGTGCAGGCGTATTTGTTTTACCAGTTCATCAAGGTATTTTTCATCGCCGGTAGCAGCATACATATTCAATAAAAACTGCCCAATCATAAATATGGTATCGTCCCACAACTCGGTAAATAGCCTGATGTGCGAAACACCGCCTTCTTTGGTGCGCCTTATTTTCAGGTATTGCGCATATATTTTTTCAGCTTTCGCTTTATATTTCTCCTCTTTTGTAACCCGGTACAAAAAAGCCAGCCCCATGGCCGATGCCACATCATTGGGTGTCCGCCCGTTGGCCACTGGGTTTGTTCTGCATATCGCCTTTTTAACGTAATCCAGGTACACTTCCTTTTTATCTGGCGGGCTTAAATCGTATTCCTTTATAAAAGTATTAAGCAAAGCAGCGTCCGTCCACAACCACATATACTTACATGGGGGCAGGTATTCCTTTCTCGCATAGGTATCTAAAGTATCCACCCATGTTTGGCTAAACAGCATTTTGGCGCAGCATAACAATCCAATAATCAAAAAATGTCGTCCGGTTTGTGGCATTATTCTGTGGCTGATTAGCTATACTTGCTTTATAGGTTAGCTTTCCGGTGTTAAACATATCGAAAAGAAAACAGAATAGCCGCCTATGAAAAGCCTTTTCGCACTTATTGCTTTGCTGTTGGTTCATCCCGGATTCAGGAAACCGGAAACTGTAACCGGGCCTGCAATGGTATTGGTGGAAGGCGGTAGCTTTAATATGGGCAGCAATCAAAAAGGCGAAGGCCCAATGCACAAGGTTACTCTTAAAAGTTTCTACATCGGCAAGTACGAGGTAACTCAAAGTTTATGGCAGTCTGTAATGGATAGCAACCCTTCTTTTTTTAAAGGCTGTGCCGATTGCCCCGTTGAGGAAGTTACACCGGAAGATATTCAGCAGTTCATAACTAAATTAAATGCGCTAACCGGTAAGCACTACCGCCTGCCCACCGAAGCTGAATGGGAATATGCCGCTTTAGGTGGAAATAAAAGCAAGGGGTATCAGTACAGCGGCAGCGATAGTATTGATGAGGTAGCCTGGTACAAAAACAACGCTGATAACAAAACACATCCTGTAGGATTAAAAAAGCCGAACGAGTTAGGGCTGTATGATATGAGCGGCAATGTATGGGAGTTGTGCGCCGATTGGTATAACCCAGGCTATTATAGCAAATGTCCCGTAGAGAACCCGTTGAACAACAAAAAAACCGCCCACCGGGTAGTGCGCGGTGGTTCCTGGCGCAGCCCCGTTGAACGCTGCTACACAAAAGCGAGGAACAGGAATATTAAAGACCACCATATTCAAAACGGTGGTTTCAGGCTGGCGCTTGACTTATAGGTATCTCTTCGTTTCAATTCGCAGAATTTTTCTATCATTGAAACCACAACCCTCAATTATTTTATGAGCAATACCGTAACCGGAGAAAATTTCCTGACCCGCATTTTTGTGCCTCTTTTTTTAGTATTGGTTTGCCCGCCATTTGCCATGTTAATGTGGCATACCAATGTAAACCTCGAAGGCTCCTTTGTAAAATTGGGCCAGGAAATTGCCGCCAAAGGCTTTTTTACTGAAATAGCCGAAGTATGGGGTTCAAGGTTTTTCGGAACACTCATAGCCTGGAAAATCATAGGCGTTTTTGCGGCACTGCAATTGTTGTTGATGCGCATTATTCCGGCCAAAACTTTCACTGGCACCATTACACCAATGGGTAACCTGCCCGAATATAAGGACAATGGCCTTGCTTCCTACGTCATTACCTTCGGCTTATTTTTCGGCTGCTCACTGGGCCTGCACCTTTTCTCTCCGGCTATTGTTTACAATAACTTTGGCGATATACTTGGTGCGCTGAATTTTACAGCGCTTGCTTTTTGCCTCTTTCTATACTTCAAAGGCAGGTATTTCCCTTCTAGTACCGATAACGGGCACACAGGCAATTTTATCTTTGATTATTACTGGGGCACAGAGCTTTACCCGCGCATTTTAGGCTGGGATATAAAACAGTTTACCAACTGCCGCTTTGGTATGACTGGTTGGGCCGTAGCCGTAACTTCATTCGCTTTTGCGCAGCAGGAAATATACGGCCACGCCGATTACTCCATCATCATTTCAGCGGCATTGATTGTCATTTATCTTTTCAAATTCTTCATCTGGGAATCAGGCTACATGCGTTCTATGGATATAATTGTTGACCGCGCCGGTTTTTATATCTGTTGGGGTTGCCTGGTGTGGGTGCCGGCCGTTTATACCTCGCCGGTTATGTTTATGGTAAAACATCCGGTAGGTATGCCGCTATGGTTAGCCGCCTCAATTTTTGCCGCCGGCGTAATTTCCATATTCCTCAACTACTGGGCCGACAGGCAACGTCAGGTGGTACGGTCAACCAACGGGCAAACTACCATTTGGGGCAAAGCACCGGTGCTTATACATGCCGAATACAC
>DASZPC010000744.1:0-6272 GCA_035550455.1 Chitinophagales bacterium
GGCAAAATGTGTTCCCAGCCTTCTGTCTAAATCATTGGTGCTACCGGTGTAAAATCGCTGATTTTTGCACAAAAGGATATACACACCAATTCTCATTTGAGCGGGAAACGGGAATCGAACCCGCGACCTCTCCGATTGGAATCGGAGCACTCTACCCATTAAAAAGGAAATTGAGGAATGAGGTCTTGAATATATTTCCTGTTTTTCATTTTTTTAATTTTTCGCTCCAGTTGCCTGGCTTCTGTCAATGTTTCGCAAGGAATAAAGGCAACGCAATGCAACGGAAGTAAATTACAGGTGGCCTTAACCTGACCGGCAAAATGTGTTCCCAGCCTTCTGTCTAAATCATTGGTGCTACCGGTGTAAAATCGCTGATTTTTGCACAAAAGGATATACACACCAATTCTCATTTGAGCGGGAACCGGGAATCGAACCCGCGACCTTCAGTTTGGGAAACTGACACTCTACCAACTGAGCTATTCCCGCATTTAATTAGCCTGCCAAATATAATTTATTTTGGAAGTAGATAGATTTGCAGTTTGCCTATTGATAAATAGTAGCAACCCTCAATCCTTAGGCTCCCAGAGTTCAATTTTGTTGCCTTCTACATCCAGTATGTGTACAAACTTACCGTAGTCGTAAGTTTCAATATTATCCAGCACGGTAACGCCTTCTTTTTTTAATTCTGCTACCAGCGCCTGCAGGTTTTCAACCCGGTAGTTAATCATAAAGTCTTTGGTGCTGGGCTCAAAGTATTTGGTTTTTTCTGAGAACGGTGTCCACAGGGTGTAGCCTTCTTTGGTAGAGTCGGCCCCTTCGCGCCAATCAAATTTGGCCCCATATTGATTAATATCAAAACCGAGGTGGGTTTTATACCATTCCTTCATTTTAGCAGGGTCGTTGCATTTAAAAAAAATGCCCCCAATGCCTGTTACCCTTTTCATGGCTGGTTGTTGTTTAGCGTTAGTTAAAACGGCGTTGAATGCGAAACCAAAAACAAATGATACCGCTAATGCCAAAACTATAAATGTTTTTTTCATGGTGTAGTTGTGAAGCACTAAAAATACCCTTTTCGTTTTAATAAATTTATTTTGCGTTGAGGCTGTTGGTTTGCGTTTGCCAACGCTCGCCCTCCATTTCGACTACACGTTGTTCCGTCGAAATTTCTCCCTAAAGGGAGTGCTGCACCCGCTTTTTAGTTTTAATAAAACATAAAAGCATTCAGCAGGTCGTTGGCGTTGGCATCGCGGGTGCTAAGGGGTTTAAGGCCATAGCGGGTTTCAATAAACTTAAGCACCGAGGTGGTTTCGTATTGTGTGTGGTCAACATAACCCCTGCGCGCAAAAGGCGAAATAACAATAGCCGGTACGCGGGTGCCGGGGCCCCAGCGGTCAATTACCGGTGGTGCGGCATGGTCCCAACGGCCACCGTTTTCATCGTAAGTAATAATAATAGCGGTGGAGTCCCAGTACTTGCTGTTCATAATCATTTTAACCAGTGCGGCCACATGCTCCTGGCCGCGCAGCACATTGCTGTAACCGGGGTGCTCGTTATTATGGCCCAGTGGCTTTACAAAACTCACTTCGGGCAGGCTGTCGTTGCCAAGGTCGCGCAGCAGTTGTGTTTCGTCCTGTAAGTGTTGGGCTTTGGCGGCGGTGCCGTCTTTATAATTGGCAAAGTACACAAAGGGCTGGTGGTGGTACTGAAAATCAGGGTCGGGGTGCCCGGCAATGGCATCGTCCCAACCGCCACTGTACCATTTCCAGCTAACGCCGGCAGCGCTCAGTTCATCGCCAATAGTGGGCATGGTTTGGTTGGGCACCAGCATCGAATCGGGCATACCGGCGGGGTGCGGCTCATTTACCGACATAGAAGTATTTACCACGTAGCCATCGGGTGTTACCTGCCGGTAGCCAAAATTGGGTTGCGATTGGTCGGGTTGCGAAATAATATGCCCCGGTGCATTATCCCATTTGGGCGAAGCCGCAGCCACCAACCATATATGGTTCAGGAACGAACCACCAAAAGCTGAATGGAAAAAATTATCGCACAGCGTGTATTGCTGCGCCAGTTTGCCCTCGGGCAGGTTGGTGGCATCGAAATAACTCATTACCAGGCCGCCGTCGTTGCTCCACGAAATAAACTTATCCATTTTACCGCCGTCAATTTGCTGCTGCTCGGTATAAAATTCATGTATCAGGTCGCCGGTTTGGTGGTCGTGGTCAACATACAATTGAAGGTCGTAAGGAATGGGCGGCATTTTTGAAGGGAAGTAGGCTGAATCGGGCACCGAAGGTTTTTCGTAAATAGTGCTGTAAGGCTGCGGGGCATAAGCCATTATACTGCCGTCTTTATTCAACTGAGGATATAAATGCGCTTTAGAAAGGTTATTAGCGCCGGGAAAATTACCATACAACCCGTCGAAACTCCAGTTCTCCTGGTATATTACCACAATGTGTTTAATGCGTTTTTGAAACAGGAGCACCTTATGCTTATCGCTATTGCAGGAGGTAAATAAAAAAGCGCTTAGCAAAGCCAAAGCCGTTAGGCGGTATAGTATTTTAAACATAGCGAAGGTTTGAAATGATGCGGGCAAAGAAAAGCAAAAATGAAAAACGGAAATGTGAATTTATTGTGAAGCGAAAGCAGGGTTCGGCTTACAATTCCTATTTTAGCATTTACCGAATGAAGCTTTACGGGAAGGTATTTTTTTTACTGGTATTGCTGGCAGTGCAGTTAAGCGCTTTGGCACAGACTTACCCTTATTACAAAGGTTTTTCGGCCGAGGTATCGGGCACGGCGCCAACGGGCTGGGGCGGCAACGAACCGGTAATACTGGGCCATGGCCCCGATTATACCAAGGCACTGGCAGCCGATGTTAGCAGCACCGGTAACACCGATACCGCCATTACCCCGCTTATAGGCCCGCTAACCGCGCAAAGCACCCTTATTTTTTATTACCGCATATTGGACCAATACCTTTACCCCTACACCCCCACCACCTTTGGCGCTGGCGATTCGGTAAACGTGCAGGTAAGCGTAAACGGCGGCGCTTATGAAACAGCCTTTGCCATTACCGATAGTAACCATAGCACCAATTTGCAGTTTACTTACAAAAAAGTGGCGCTGGGCCAGTGGGCTGGCAGCGCGGTAAACATCAGGTTCCTGTACCGTTTCGGTGGCAACGGCGGCGCTTATTATGTAGATATTGACACGCTGCTGGTAAAAGACGAGTTTACAACGGCTGTACCCTTAGTGCAAGATGAGAACAATGGAATGGAAGTATATCCTAATCCCTGTAGTACTTCGACTATGTGCATAGTGAATTTTGAAGATGCCGGTGAAAAATTGCGGGTTTATGATTTGAGCGGGCGAGAGATTTATAGTAGTGAGATAATAAAAGGCTCAAACCTGGTTACAATACCGGTTGAAAGCTGGCCGGATGGTATTTATTTTTTACATGCCGGAAGCCTTACCCGCAAACTGATAGTAGCCCACTAAAGCAAGATGAAGAAAACAGTTATTACCGGCGCAGCCGGTTTTATTGGCAGCAACCTGGCCCGCAAATTAAGCGGCAGTACCCCTTTGGTACTGGTTGATAAATTCAATAATGAGGTGAAGAACCACAACCTGGAAGGCATTGCTTACGAAGAAAAAATTGACCGCGATGATTTTGTAAAATGGCTGGAAGTGAACGGAAACGAGATAAAGATAGTTTACCACCTGGGCGCGCGCACAGATACCACCGAGTTTAATATGCAGGTGCTGAATGCCCTGAACCTTGATTACAGCAAAGCGGTTTGGCGGGTTTGTACCGAAAAGCAAATACCGCTTATATATGCCTCCTCCGCCGCTACTTATGGCGCAGGCGAACATGGTTTTAACGATAGCCACAACTTAATAAAGGAACTAAAGCCTTTAAACCCTTACGGGCTTTCAAAGCAACTGTTCGACCTTTTTGTGCTGGAGCAAAAACAAACCCCTCCGTTTTGGGCAGGCCTTAAATTTTTTAATGTGTACGGGCCTTACGAATTTCATAAAGGCAGAATGGCTTCGGTGGTTTTTCATGCCTACCGCCAAATAAAGGAAACCGGGCAGGTAAAACTGTTTAAAAGCCACCGCGATGATTACCCCGATGGCGGGCAACTTCGCGATTTTGTTTTTGTGGATGATGTGGTGAATGTGTGCCTGTTTTTCGGGCAAATGGCAAACGAGAGTGGAGTGCAACGCCCCGGCATATATAATGTAGGCAGCGGCAAGGCGCGCACTTTTAACGATTTGGTGCGGCCGGTTTTCAACACTTTGGGACTGCCCGTAAACATTGAATACGTTTCCATTCCGCAGGACATAAGAGGAACCTACCAGTATTTTACCGAGGCAACCATGGATAAGCTGCTGCGGGCAGGTTACACCCAAAACTTCACTTCTATTGAAAAAGGTGTTGAAAAATACACCCTGTTCCTCGAAAAGCACTAAAATCTTCCTTTCAGGGCCGGGATTTTCGTATTTTTGCTGCCAGATAACACATAATTATATTTAACTAATATGAAATCAAGGTACGTGTTCCCGTTTATCGGGCTCGCTGTTATTTGTTGCCTCGGCATTTTTTATAACCCTTCTGTTGCTACTTCCGATACAGGCGCCAGTGCCGCCGATATAGCGTGGATGCTTACTGCTGCCGCCCTGGTTTTGCTGATGACCCCCGGCCTTTCGTTTTTTTACGGGGGCATGGTGAGCAAAAAAAATATTATCAGCACTATGCTGCAAAGTTTTATTGCGCTGGGCGTAATCACCATCCTGTGGGTGGTGGTGGGCTTTAGCCTGGCCTTTGGCGATAGCTTTCATGGGCTTATTGGCAACCCGCTCACCTATTTTATGTTCCGTAATGTGGGGGCTAACGTAAACCCCACTCTGGCCCCTACTATCCCTATTTTGTTGTTCGCGCTGTTTCAGTTAAAGTTTGCCATTATTACCCCGGCGCTTATTACCGGCAGCTTTGCCGAGCGGGTTAAATTCAATTCGTACCTGTTGTTTATATGCCTCTTCTCTATATTTATATATGCCCCCCTTGCCCACTGGACCTGGCACCCCGATGGCTTTTTGCATAAATGGGGCGTGCTTGATTTTGCCGGTGGCACCGTAGTACACATGAGCGCCGGTTATGCCGCCCTGGCAGGGGCTATGATACTGGGCCCGCGCACCAGTTTCGGCGATACGACCAAACACCAGGAGCCTGCCAATATCCCCTTTGTAATTTTAGGTACCGGTATGCTCTGGTTTGGCTGGTTTGGTTTTAATGCAGGTTCATCGTTAGGCGCTAATTCAACAGCGGTATTGGCTTTTGCCACTACAGTGATAGCTTCTTCAGCGGCCATGATTACCTGGATATTTTTCGATGCCATACGCGGCAAAAAAGTATCGGCTATGGGGGCTTGTATTGGCGCTGTGGTTGGTTTGGTGGCTATAACCCCGGCAGCAGGTTATGTAAGCATACCCCATTCGCTTTTCATCGGTTTTGTGGCAGCTATAATCAGCAACCTGGCAGTGCATACCAAAAACAAATCGAACCTGGACGATACGCTCGATGTTTTTCCCTGCCATGGCATAGGCGGCATCAGCGGTATGATTTTAACCGGCGTGTTTGCCAAAGATGTGGGCTTGTATTACGGACATACCACTACCTTTTTTTACCACATGGCGGCGCTGGCAATAGTAAGCGTTTACACTTTTGGCGGTTCGTATATTTTATACAAGATAACCGATAAAATAGTGCCGCTGCGTGTAAGCGTTCAGGAAGAAATGGACGGCCTTGACTATACCCAGCACGGCGAAACCTACAAGCTCAAAAAGCCAGTTCAGCCCACAGTGAACCCTAATTAATACGGGTTTATTAACCGATGTGAATGCATTTTATGCTGCGAAGGGGGCAAATATGCCGTTCCCTGCTATCTTCGCGCTTAATGAGCACCATAGTAGCACCCTCAGTACTTAGCGCCGATTTTGCCAACCTACAGCGCGATGTGGAAATGATTAATAACAGCGAGGCCGAATGGGTGCATATTGATGTGATGGACGGCGTGTTTGTGCCCAACATATCATTCGGCTTTCCGGTGTTGAAAGCCATTCGTAAACACACCCAAAAGTTTTGCGATGTGCATTTAATGATTGTGGAGCCACAGCGCTACATTAAACAATTCCGCGAGGCAGGGGCCGATAATATTACCGTGCATTACGAAGCGGTTACACACCTCGATTCTGTTTTAAATGAAATA
>DASZPC010000745.1:0-4809 GCA_035550455.1 Chitinophagales bacterium
TGATTGGCCAGTTGGGTTAATGAAACGGCGTCATATCCTGAAAAATCTATTTCAAACACCGGGTAAAAATAAGGTTAAGGGGCTAAATATCGGTTAAAAACCGATCCTGTTCACGGCGGTTTCGTTTGGTGGGGCGGCCCTGCTTACTCATCCGCTTGCCGGTATATTCCACAAAAGCCGGTTTCTGTTTTTTCACCTTCTCCACCACCGGCGTAAGGTCAACATAATATTTCAAGGCCTCCTCGTATTGCACCCGGTGGTCAAGCAGGCCGGTTACTTCAATCAGCCAGTCGCGGTGTTCGGTTTTAATGGTGTATTGGTCGCTTACACTTACCAGTTTACTGGCCTTAATTTCAGTGCCGTGGCTTTTTACCTTGCCTGCATGTATGGCATTGGCAGCTTGGTTACGGGTTTTAAAAATCCTGATGGCCCACAGGTATTTATCTATGCGCAGTTTTTCGCCGGTCATTTTACAATGCTTGGTTCGCAGGGATAGCCAAACAGGCAGTTTTCCTTTACAATATCGGCTACTGTTTCAGGCACCATATCTTCCCAACCGGCCTCGCCCGCCTTTATCATTTGTATAACCTTTGGCGAAAATATCTGCAACACGCTCTCGTCAAAGCCTTTCAGGTCAACTAAAAAGCCGTTTTCTTTCAAATGCTGGAACAAGTGTTTCAGGTTAGGCGAAACGGTAAGGTTCTCGGCAGTAATAAGTGGTTTTGTTTTATCGGGTTGGTAAGGATAAGCCAGCATTTTTGCATTGCGCGAAAATATTTCACCAAAATAATGCAGCAAATCGCCGGGGGCATTTTTATAATGCTTTTCGCTAAACAGTTCCAGCACATTCAAAATGCCCAGTATAATATTTATGCTTTGTGGCTTGCAGCGGTCAAGGTAATTAACCAGCACATCGTGTTTGTGGCAGTTCGATACCAGTACGGTATGCCCCAGGCTGCAAAGTATATCGGCACGGTCTAAAAAGTCTTTATTATCAAAGTTACCATCTTCGGCAAGGTTGTTCAGTGTTATTTCCGAAAGCACCACCAGGTTATCGGTATTGCCGTGGGTTTCCTTAAAATACTCCACACCGCAATGCATCATATCTACGTTTACATTGGTAACCGGGCGGAACCTACCGCGCAGGCAAAGCAGGTGTTTCTTGTATAGTATATCTTTAGGCTGAGATACTTCCTTATTAGCCCCGAAAATGGTACCATCTGTAAACTTCTTTTTAACCAGTTGCAGGGCCAGCAGGCGGTTATCTACTTTTTCAAAGTCGGGGCCTTTCACCCGTATCATATCAATCTCCACCTGGTCGGTGGAAAGATTATCAATCAGCGAATCCACAAAATCTTCCAACTGGTCGTAATACCAGTAGCAGGCAAAAAGCAGGTTGGTGCCTATACCACCAATAACCCTTTGCTGGTAAAGGCTATCGCTGCCTTTAAGCCTAACATGTATTACCACTTCGTTCGGCTCTTTGCCGGGCTCCATCTGAAACTTTACGCCCATCCAGCCGTGCGGGTCGTTGTTCTTATAATAATTAAGCGTGGTGCAGGTATTACTGAAAACAAAAAACCGCTTCTTGCTGTATTTCTCATCATGCAGGCGTTCTACCAGTAGCTTATATTCTTTATCAAGCATTTTGCGCAGGCGCGACTCGCTTACATACCTGCCACTGCCCTCGCTGCCATATATGGCATCGCTGAAAGTCATATCGTAAGCGCTCATAGCTTTGGCCACCGTGCCAGATGCCCCTCCCACCTGAAAAAAGTTGCGCACCACTTCCTGTCCGGCGCCTATTTCGGCAAAGGTTCCATAAATACTATCGTCAAGGTTAATGCGTAAGGCTTTACGCTTTATTGAAAGTATCTCGCGTTCCATATTGCAAAATTACTAAAATCAATACTTAATACGTTTAATACAGCGTTAAGGTTGTAATTTTTAGGAAAAACTTGCATTAGACGCGTAGCCGGAGGCGGGCCCTGAAATCCTGAATTGAAAAGAAGTGATCCGGGAGGGATTCGAACCCCCGACCAGCAGCTTAGAAGGCTGCTGCTCTATCCAGCTGAGCTACCGGACCAATTTTCGCTGCAATAATACGAAATTAAGATTACAGGCCGCCACCGCCATATTCGCTTACTACTCAAAAACAAACCTTTATGGCTAACACTTGTTAAGTCATTTTTTAGCATTACAGGCATAAACCTATCTTTGCAGTTCCATGAATATCAGGCTTATTAATGTTATTATAGCGGCTATTACCATAGCACTGGCAGGTATTATTTATATACAGGTGCAGTGGATTAAGCAAAATTACGCCATTAGCGAAGACCATTTCGACCAGCAGGTGTATAAGTCGCTGGGCAATGTGGCCCAGCAAACCGAACGCAGCGAAGCCCGCAGCTACTTTACCGATGTGGGTTTTACCGACCTTTCGCAAACCATGCGCACCGTATATGATACTGTAAGCCACATCAAATCCATGAACCCTAAGGTTTCACTGGTTGATTCAGTAGGCCAACACGCCATGAAATTCGGCTTTAGCGATACCAGCGCCGGTTTTGTATCGAAATTTATTGGCAGCATTACTTACCTACAGGAGCGTGCACAGAAACTGAGGGAAGTAAAGCCCAATGCCGACATAGTGAAAGAAGACCCCGACCACGAACGGCATATTATTGAAATGCAGTTTAAGAAGTACAACACGCTTTTCCAGGATTTGGCCATGCAGTTTTTGCTGGACGATAAATGCCTGCGCGACCGGGTTAGCGGCGAAAAGATGCAGCAACTGCTGGATGATGAGTTTAAAAAAGAAGGTCTAAACACCCCTTACCAGTACGCCATTTTTGATAATTACAGCGATAGTATGCTGTACGGCAATATGCAGGTACGTAAGGAAGATGCGGAGGCCACCAATTTTTACTCCATCAAACTGTTCCCGAACGATTTGTATGAAAATTCGGGGATGTTGATTATCACCTTTCCGCAAAAAAACAACTACATCCTGCAATCCATGTGGCTGATGCTTAGCGCCATTGTCGCTTTTGTGTTTATCATCCTGGCCTCGTTCGGTGGTTCGTTTTACATCATATACCGGCAAAAACGCTTAGATGACCTTAAAACCGATTTCATCAACAACATGACCCACGAATTTAAAACACCGGTAGCCACCATATCGCTGGCCAGCCAGATGTTGAAAAATGAAAAGGTGATTGAGAACAAGGAAAAGATTTTAAACTACTCTAATATTATTGACGAAGAAAACAAACGCCTTAGTGGCCATATTGAAAACGTACTACAGGCTGCCCGGCTTGAAAAAGGCGAGTTTAAACTGAAAATTGACGATATAGAGCTAAACAGCCTGTTATCGGATATTGCTGATTCACTCGAGTTGCGCGTGCAAAGCGAAAACGGCTTGTTGGAACGGAGTTTTAAAGCGCAGAATGACCGTATAAAGGGCGATATTTTCCACCTTACCAATGCCTTTTACAACATACTGGATAATGCCATTAAATACAAAAAAGACGACCACCTGAAAATAAGCATCAGCACACGCAACAATTCAAAGGGGGTATGGGTTACAATAGAAGATGAGGGCATTGGTATTTCGAAAGAAGACCAGAAAAAGGTGTTTGAAAAGTTTTACCGGGTGCCCACCGGTAATATCCATAATGTAAAAGGTTTCGGGCTTGGCTTATCGTACGTAAAGGTGATTGTAACCATGCATGGGGGCGAGGTAAAGGTTGATGGCGATGCCGGAAAAGGCAGCCGGTTCGACATATTCCTCCCATTTTCAACTGTTAATAAATGATAAGTGTTTTGTACCTTTTTAAACCATGCATAGTTTTGATTAGTTAAAAGAGGCAAAAAAACCTTAAAACTCCTGTCAATTATGTCTGCAAAAAAACGTATTTTATTGGTTGAAGATGATATTAATTTGGGCAATTTGTTACAAGATTCGCTTGAAATAAAAAGCTATGATGTGGTTTTAAAGCGTAATGGCGAAGATGCCTTTAACGACTTTAAAGTAAACAAATACGACATGTGCATCCTGGATGTGATGATGCCTAAAAAAGACGGCTTTACACTGGCTAAAGACATCCGCCGGATGAATTCAAACGTGCCAATTATTTTCCTTACCGCAAAAGCGCTGAAAGAAGATACCATAGAAGGGTTAAAGCTGGGCGCCGATGATTATATCACCAAGCCATTCAGTATGGAAGAACTTACCCTGCGGATGGAGAATATTTTTAAGCGCCTGCCCAAAGCCGAAGTAAGTAACCAAAACCAGTTTAAAATTGGCCGCTTTGAATTTGATAACACCCACCGCACTTTAAAATTAGGCGATAAAGAAGTTAAGCTAACTACCAAAGAATCGGAACTGCTGAAAATGCTGGCCGTGTATGCCGAGCGCATACTGGAACGCGAAGTGGCCCTGAATGCTGTTTGGGGAACCGACTCATACTTTGCAGGCCGCAGTATGGATGTTTACATTGCTAAAATACGCAAGTACCTGAAAGACGACCCCAACGTTGAAATACTGAATATACACGGCACCGGCTTTAAGCTGATTGTAAAGAAGTAAGCAAAAGGGTTTATTGAACCGATTGTGTAGCGCCCCTGTTTTCGCGGCGGCGGCGCACAAGGCTTATTAAAGCCCCCAGGAAGGTAATAATACCGCCCAGCCATACCAAATTAATATAAGGGAAGATAATAGCCTTCATGATAATGAAATCCAAAGGCTTTTCTGTTTCTCGTATGCTGAGGGTTACCTTTTTAGAGCGTGGGTCAATTCGCTCCACA
>DASZPC010000746.1:0-9310 GCA_035550455.1 Chitinophagales bacterium
CTGAGAAAACAGCTGCCCCAACAAAGTAAGGCCACAGCATACGGTAAAAACTGGTGCCGCTGTTGAGTATGGCAATTATTTCAGAACGGCCAGCAAGCTGCGAGGTGAAAAAGATAACAGAAACCAGCACGAAAAACGGCCCGATAAGGGCCGACATATAGGGGATGAAATAAACGTAGTACCCAAAAACGATTTCGCTAAGCGGGGCATGGTTGCTTACAAAGGCATCCACTTTTTCCTCCAGGTCAATAATGATGATAATGCTTTGCAACAGGGCAATAATAAAAACAAAGGTGCCCACGAATTTGCGAAGTATGTACCAGTCAAGTTTTTTCATCAGGGGCTGAATGTTTTTGCGCTGTGCTTATAACGAATGCCCGAAATTATATTTTAAAATTACAGCCTTTGCATAAGTTTAACCACCATTTCCGTTTTCCAGGGGCCAAAACTGCCTTCAATAATCCTTTTGCGGGCTTCTTTAACCAGCCACAGGTAAAAACTTAAATTGTTGATAGAGGCAATTTGCGCCCCCAGCATTTCGCCTTCATGCACTAAATGGCGTAAAAATGCCTTGCTGTGCTGTAACATAAGCGGGCAATCGCTCAATGCATCAATGGGCGAAAAATCATCGCGCCACTTTTCATTCTTTATATTAATTATCCCGCTTTTTGTAAAAAGCATACCATTGCGGGCATTGCGCGTGGGCATTACGCAATCAAACATATCCACCCCAAGCGCTATTCCTTCCAATATATTGGCGGGCGTGCCTACCCCCATTAAATAGCGTGGTTTGTTTTTAGGTAAAATGCTGCAAACCAAATCGGTCATTTCATACATCTCATCGTCTGGTTCGCCTACCGATAGGCCGCCTATGGCATTGCCTTCCATTTCGAGCGAAGCCACAAACTCAGCCGAATCTTTTCTTAAATCCCTGTAAACACTGCCCTGCACAATAGGAAAAAGGGCCTGCTTAAACCCATAGCTACATTCGGTTTCATTAAAACGCTTTACGCATTTTTCAAGCCATTGGTGGGTTAGCCGCAACGAGTTTTTGGCGTAGCTGAATTCGCAGGGGTAAGGGGTACATTCATCAAAGGCCATAATAATATCGGCCCCTATCTTTCTTTGAATATCCATTACCTCTTCGGGCGAGAAGAAATGTTTTGAGCCGTCAATATGGCTGCGGAATTCAACCCCATCCTCTTTTATTTTCCTGATGTCGGATAACGAATGTACTTGGAACCCACCGCTATCGGTAAGCATGGGTTTGTCCCATCCGTTAAACTTATGCAGGCCTCCGGCTTTTTCTAAAACATCTGTGCCCGGCCTTAAGTACAAGTGGTAGGTATTTCCCAATATAATTTGGGCGTGTATAAGGTCGTTCAGTTCTTTCATGTGTACGGCCTTTACCGCGCCCAGGGTGCCTACCGGCATAAAAATGGGCGTTTCAATAAATCCATGGTCGGTGGTAATAGCGCCTGCACGGGCTTTGGTGGCACTATCTTCTGTAATTAAATCGAATTTCATATTGGCGGGCGAATATAAGGCAGAAGCAGAATATGCGCTTATGTCTTTGGTTCGCCGGGCCCCGTCAGTAATTCGGGGGTGGGTAATGTGCTGCTATGCACCGTGGCTGATGGGGGATAAAAGAAATGAGCGGGATATTTTGTAAAGTGGTTAAGCACAGCCTTTATCATGTCCGGATAGTCTTTAAACCGCAACCCGCGCGACCTCGCCCCAACCTGTATAGCAAGGGTAAAACTTACCGCAAAATTTATAACCCCTATTAACAGCACCCCCATCACCACGCTTACTATTGTAGCAATAGTAATACCCATGTTTGTTTCGCTAAGCCCTATGGCTACATTACCAGCCGAAAAGGTGATGTGCCTTATATCAAACGGCAGCCCGGTAGTTTTCCCAATAAAAATGGTAAACCCCATCAGCAGGCCCAGTACCGCGTTGCCAAGCAAAGGCCCCAGGTTGCGTTCTATGTACGAAACAGTTTTGTTTAACATTTCAGGCGGTAAGCGCCTGCGTAGTGCTGGGTGTTGTTTCAGCCTTTCGCCTATGCGGCTAACCACCACTTTGTTATCTCCAAAACCTGAAATAATACCAGATAAAAAAAGCAGTGCGCCTGTAAGTGCAGCATACCAAACCGATAATGAAAGCAGGGGGTGTACGCTTTCAACCAGTTTTGCCCCTTCTTCGGGGCTTACCGGGTAATGCCTGCCCAAACCGGCGAAAAATACCCAGCATAAGGTAAGCGGAAAGGCCACGAGCAGGTTGCCGGTAAAAGAAATTATCTGGCTGCGCGATACCGTAGCTATCATTGCAGCCAGGTGTTGATAGCGGCTTTTATCATCGCGTACATCGTCCATCGAAGCCGCTATATAAGCGGCTGTCATGGCCGGTTGTTTGGTGGCAAGGGTAAACCCCAGTGCCTGTATCACCACAAACCCTATGGCGTAATTAAGGCCGTATAACAACGATTCCCAAAATACGGGTATATCCAGGTGGTGGATGCGCATTTTCAGCATCACCATTATTGAAACCACAAACCCGCCCCCGCAACTGGAAAGGAACATTTCCCAATATTCGCTTCGGCTGCTGGCTACATAATGCTCGCCGGTTTTTCTTTTGTTTTCGGTAATGCGGTAGGCAATAAGGTTTATGTTGCGCGAAACAAACTCCCGTAGTTTCCGCCTTTTTGTTTGCTTTAATGTTGCCCCGCACAGGGCCTTCATCAGTGCGCTGAAAGGTTCGGGCGTATTCGCTGGCTGTAAAATAGGCAATAGCAGTAAAAGCCGTTCAATCAGTAGTTCCAGTTTGCGCAAAATAAATGTTTGGTGCAGCGAGGCCCCGTTTTCTTCGGCGGCTTTATCTATCAGGGTAATGCTTTCAATACAATGCTGTAGCATTACTTTGGCCTGCCCCAGGTCTTCCAATGCCCTTTCAGTATTGCCTTCTGCCAGGTTGGCCAGCAACTCGTTTACCTCGGCGTTTTGCTCCATAAAGGGGCTAAGTAATTCCTCGTTCCTTCCGGCACGGCGGTTAACCTGTTCGTCCATTCCCAGGGCGGCAATGCGGTACGAAATTATCCGCACGGCATTTATTACCTGCGTTTTAAACGATGCCAGGTAAGTTTGTTTCTCGTTTTCAGGCAACTTTTCAGCATACGCTGTAAGAAGTGGCAATACCTTTTGCAGCAATTCATAATCGCCTTTACTGCTGCATATCTGGTGTATAATGGCCTCGGCGCTTTTGGGCGGGTGCAGGTATGGCAAAATCCCCCCCTTTATAATCCGGGCTGTTTCCGATGTAAATGAGGTGCCGTTGGGTATGCCTGCATCGGTAAGCAAAAAGGTAAAATCTATTTCATGCAACACCAAAGGCAGGTGCTTTTTCAGGCTGTTTATATCGGCCTCGCTTAGTTGTAAACCGCTGCTATCCGAAATGTCGGGCAGGCTGGCGCGCAAGTGGCTGAAAACAAGATGCACCTCGCCAATGCTGATTAAAGCATCGGCAGATAGTTCCTGCTCCCGGTTATTGATTGGTTCAATGGGCGCCATAAAACTTTAACGCCGGTTTTGTAAAAACATTTTAGCCTATCGCTCATCGGCTGTGGGCCCGTACAAATTGGGTAAGGGTACATCCAGTAACCTTAAAAATACAGATAATTGCCCCCTGTGGTGTATAATATGGTTAATAAGGTTTCGTATAGCCACTTTTTTAGGGCTAGATGATATTAGGGTTTCCTTAAAATAAACTTTCCATTCGGTGTTCATTAAGTCATCGTCGGCTTTATTTAAAGCATCTAAAGCAGCCGCCAGTCTCACTTCAAATTCATCCATAATTTCCTGACTGGTGTTGGGTATATTGGGCTTAAACGGTTCCTTGCCAAATACAAATTCATTGCTTTCCAGCGTACGGTTTATCCATAAAGGCAATTCAGCTATGTGCATACCCAACCGGTTTACCGTCATTGATTTTTCGTGTGGTTTCCAGCCAAACTTATCCTCCGGTATTCTTTCCAAAATCTTTCTTGTGCCCTTCGATTCGTATTGCAGTTCTGCGGCCAATGCTTTTCCTGTGCTCATATTATTTATATGGTTTGAATTTTAAAACCAATATTACGCAGTTATGTTCCTTTTGCCATGTTAAGCACCTGTAAAATTTTACTCTTTCAGGTGTTGGCAATTACTTTCTTTGTGCCTGCAATGCCCGTTGAACTGAAAATATTTATTGCTTGTATAGCTATCCAGGTGCTGTATTATGCGGTAGTTTTTTTCCGGCTCAATTTTGTACGGCCTTTCAGCAGTATGCCCGAAATGGTGCCGCCGGTTTCAGTAGTAATTTGCGCCCGCAACGAGGCCCCTGCCTTATTGCGCAACCTCAAAATTGTGCTTATACAACAGTTTAAGCAGTTTGAGGTGGTAGTGGTTAACGATCAAAGCACTGATAACACCGCCGAGGTGTTGGTGGATTATTATAAGCGCAACAGCAACCTGAAAGTGGTAAATATACCGGCAGGGATAAACAAACCGCTGGCCGGTAAAAAATACGCATTAATGCAGGGTATTGAAGCCGCCACTTACGATACCATAGTGGTAACCGATGCCGATTGCCGCCCTGCCACCACGTTATGGCTGGCAAAACTGGTGGGGGCCTATATGCATGGCTCTCAAATTGTGTTGGGTTTTTCGCCTTTTGAAAAGCACCCCGGCTTTTTGAATAAACTTATACGTTACGAAAACTTTATAACGGCCCTTCAATACTTCGGCTTTGCAAAACTGGGCATACCCTACATGGGGGTGGGGCGTAACCTTTCGTACAAAAAGGAATTATTTAAAGGGTTTAAAGGCTTTGAAAAAAAGCCAAAACTGCTAACCGGCGATGACGACCTTTTTGTGAATACAGTTGCCACCGGCCGTAATACCGAGGTATGTATTGATAAAGATACATTTGTTTATACCCGTCCTGAACTAACCTGGGGGGCCTGGCTTAACCAGAAGCGCCGCCATTTGCGCAGCAGTTTCAGTTATAAGTTTATTCACCAGTTATTGCTTTTCATATTTGCCGCTTCAAATTTTGCCGTGTATGTTTTACTGACCTGGCTTTGTGTAAAAGTAATTGCGCTGAAATGGGTGTTGGGTTTGTTCTTCGGATTAATACTTGTAAAATTGCTTATAACCTTCAGGGTTTATAAAAAACTGGGGGCTGCCGATTTACGGTTTTTATCGCCGGCTTTAGATGTATGTTACTCGGTTTATTTGCTGCTGATATTTTTATTATTATTGCTTAAACCTAAAGACAGTTGGAAGACATAAACTCAAAATTTTCTTCGCGTGCGCAGGAAGACCTTGAACTGGTAGCCAAAGCCAAAACCGGCGACCAGAACGCTTTTGGCAAACTGATGGAGCGCTACCGCGATTCTATTTTTTTCATGGTGCTTAAAATGGTGCATAACCGCGATGATGCCGAGGATTTAACCCTCGAAGCATTCGGTAAGGCGTTTAATAACATTGCCAACTACTCTGCCGATTTTGCTTTTAGTACCTGGCTCTTTAAAATTGCTACCAACAACTGTATTGATTTTATACGGAAGAAGCGGTTAATGACCACTTCTTTAGACCAAACGAATACTACAGACGATGGCGAAACGTCGCCAATTGCCGTAAAAGACCATACCCCCGACCCTGAAGAGAGCGTAATTAAAGAACAACGCGCACAAAAAATACGCATGGCTATTGAGCAGCTTTCGCCAAAATACCGTGCTTTAATTGAGTTACGCTACCTTGACGAGCTTTCGTATGAAGAAATTGCAGAGAAACTGGATATCCCGCTGGGTACCGTAAAGGCACAGCTTTTCAGGGCGAAGGATATGCTGTATAATATACTGAAGGTTACTAAAGAAAAATATTGATACCATCCGGTAAGGCCGGTTTAACTATGGAGTTAATCCTAAAGTATTTCCCACAGCTAACGCAGGGCCAGATACAAAATTTTTCATCACTACCTGCCCTGTATAACGAATGGAACAGCCAGATTAATGTTATTTCGCGCAAGGACGTGGAGAACCTTTACGAGCGCCATATCCTTCATTCTTTAAGCATTGCAAAGTTTATTCAGTTTAAAAATGGCGCTAAGGTTATGGACCTAGGCACCGGTGGTGGTTTCCCGGGTATTCCGCTCGCTATCCTGTACCCCGATTGCCGGTTTCATTTGGTTGATTCGATAGGGAAGAAGCTGAAAGTGGTGGAAGCGGTAAAAGAATCGCTTGGCCTTAAAAATGTATTTACCTTCCACAGCAGGGCAGAACAAATGGATTACCAATACGATTTTGTGGTATCACGTGCGGTGGCCCCTGTTGCCGACTTGCTTAGCTGGACAAAGGGCAAATACTTTCCTAAAAACCAGCATTCCATCCGTAACGGGCTTATTTGCTTAAAAGGGGGAAATGTGGAGTCCGAAACTACCGGTGTAAAAGGCGCACAAAAAACACCGGTTAGCAGTTTTTTTGATGAAGCATTTTTTAAAGACAAATTTATAGTTTACTGTCCTCAATAAAACCCGGTTATGGCTGATTTCGACAAACTGTGGGATTATGACAATCCTGCCCAGACAGAAGAGAAATTCAGAGAGGTACTTAATGCCCTGCCTGCTGATGCCGACGTTGATTACCGCCTGCAATTGCTCACTCAAATTGCCCGTACCTACGGTTTGCGCTATATGTTTAACGAGGCGCACCAAACGCTGGATGCGGTAATGAACCACTTGGCAGCTAACACGGGTTTGGCGCGGGTGCGTTATCATCTTGAAAGGGGAAGGTCTTACAATTCTGCCGGGAAAAAGGACGAGGCCCAAAAGGAGTTTGAATTAGCTGAAACAACCGGCAGGGAAATGGCGGCTGATAAATATGTAATTGATGCCATGCACATGCTGGCTATAGTGGCCCCGCCTTTACAGTCGTGCGCTATTAACGAACAGGCAATACTATACACTGAAAACTCTACCCAGCCGGAAGCAAAAAATTGGCTGGGGGCATTGTATAACAACCTGGCATGGGGGTATTATGATTTGGGCCAATATGAAAAAGCCCTTAGTGTTTTTTTACGGGCCTTAAAATGGCGCGAAGAAAAAAAAACGGCGCGCGGAATATTTATTGCCAAATGGTGCGTAGCTAAAACACTACGCGCACTGGGCAGGTTGGACGACTCCCTTACCATACAGTTAGCACTGTTTGAGGAATCTGTAGAAACCGGGCAGAGTGATGGCTATGTTCATGAGGAATTAGGCGAGCTTTACCTTCTTAAAAACGACCAGCAAAAGGCTGCTTTTCATTTTGAAAAGGCCTACCATTTGCTCTCGCAAGACCCTCACCATATAGCCAATGACGGCCCCCGCCTTGAGCGGATGAAAAAACTGGCGGGTTTAGCGTAAGGGTTACAACTTTCCCGTATCGAAATAGCCTAAATCGGTGCGTATTTTTAAATCCGTTTTGCTTTTTAAGCGTATTTCGGTTCGCTGCAGAGTGCCTGTTCCGTTTATTACTATATCGCCATCCTGGGTAGTAATATGAAAAGGCATGGCAAAACCGGTTTCATCGGTTTTCCATTGGTAAACCAATTCATACTTATCTCCTCCTTTTTTCTTTAGGGTATAGTTGAGTATTGGTATTTTACTATGGCGTAAGTATTGGTCAAAAATGGCGGTCAGGTTCCTGCCTGTTTTATGGTTAAAGTAATTTACTACATCATCGTAGCCTATATTTTTATACTTAAAGGTGGTATCGCACATATCCTTTATTACATCCCACCAAAGTGCATCGTTATTAACTATAAACCGTAACGTGTTTAGAAACAGCATACCCTTGTTGTACATATCGCCATCGCCTTCTTCGTTTACCCCATATTTACCTACAATCGTTCCTTTATTGCCAACGCTCGATTTTTTAGCGTTAATGTATTTCAGTGCCGTATCCTTGCCAAACATGCACTCTACATATATGGCTTCAGTGTAGGTGGCAAAGCTTTCGTGAATCCACATATCTGCTAAATCCTTACAACTTATTGAGTTGCCCCACCACTCATGTGCGCTTTCGTGTATAATGATATAGTCGAATGTTAAGCCAATGCGCGAGTAATCGTAACCGGCATAACCGGTTTTATACTGGTTACCATAGGCTATGCAGCTTTGGTGCTCCATGCCCAGGTAGGGTGTTTCCACCAGTTTATAACCATCATTCCAAAAGGGATACTTGCCTAAATACTTTTCGTAGCATTTAAGCATGGGCTTTACTTCGGCAAATTGTAGCTTGGCTTTTTCAAGGTTATAGGGCATTACATAATAATTCAGGGCAAGTTTGCTGCCATCTTCAGCTATATAGTCATCGCTAAAATGGGCATAGTCTGCTATGTTAAGCGTTACATTGTAGTTATTAATAGGATAGGTAACCTTCCAGTAAAAAGTAGTAGTGGGGGTAAGAATAGTTGTATTGGTTGCCGGAGGTACAATAGTGGTGTCCATCCTATCCACTTGCTTTTCAAGTTGGCCATTGCAAACAGCCATTAAACCGGCAGGCACATTGCATATAATGCGCATACTGTCCGGCTCATCGCCTAAATAGTCTTTGCAAGGCCACCAAAGGCTTGCCCCCATCCCTTCGCACGATACCCCCAGCCAGAATTTTCCGTTTTTATCATAAGTCCAGGTAAAGCCCCCATCCCAGGGTGGTTTTTTAGCCACTATTGGTTCGCCATCATAGTTTACAGTTATCTCACCTGTGCTGCCTGCCTTCAGCCTATCTGGTATTTCAACAAACACAGCATTAAACTCCCGCCGGTAGCGCAGTTCTTTACCATTCCATACAATGTTTATAATTTTCATATTGGCATACAGGTCAATCTGCATGGTGTTAAAGTCTTCCACTGTTTTAAAGGCTATTTTGCTGCTGCCGGTAATCCTGTGCCGGGCGGTATCAATATGCACGTACAGTTCGTAATAGGTTACATCGTAGCACGTACGTTCGGGCCTTAATGCCCCGCGTAAGGTATCGGCGCGGGTATAGCCTTTTTTTTGGTTGAGCAGCGATTGTGCCCCTGCTGATTGGGCAAATAACGTTAAAATTGCAAAGGCGGTAACAAAAGCTCGTGGCATTGTGTTTGCTATTAGGTTTGGAGTACTAATTTCAAATATTTCGCCCATTTATTCGTGATAATTAAAAACGAAAGCAAAGTATGGCTTCTTCAATTATATTTTTTCTGATTGTTTTTTGCATTTACGGCGGCGCTGAATATTACGGTTGGCA
>DASZPC010000747.1:0-2554 GCA_035550455.1 Chitinophagales bacterium
TCTTCTTCTCGCAAACTGCTGCTAAATACAACGTGCCGGTAGTTAGCCACGAGCTAACCCCTATATACTTTATAGCCATTGGTAAAAAAGAAGTTAGCTACAAGCTTTCAACCCTTTTACAAAAAGAAGGCTACTACTGTATGAACACCGTTTTCCCGGCTGTGCCTTTAAAGAACTCTGGCTTGCGCATTACTGTGCATAACCACCTTTCTTTACAGGATATTAATGGTATACTGGAAGTAATAGGAACCGCCCTGCCTAAAATACTGGCAGAGGAAAACTCCTCTATGGAAGAAATTTACCAGGCATTCAACATGGCTCCTCCTTCCGAAAGGGCCATCCCTACCGAAATAAGGAAGATAGCTTAAGCAAAGCCTTATTTAGCATATTTAAAGCGCCCCCTTTTGGGGCGTTTTTTGTTTGGGCCTGTTAGCGGCTATTACCCCACCACCATGCCCTTTTCCGGTAGCTGCTTTTGTCTATTTTGCGCTATTTTCATCTATTTTTCTCGGCATCGTTTTGCTGATAATCAATTAGTTATGAAAGTAACACTCATTGATAATCAATTACTTATCTAATTTAGACAAATTTAGACTTTTTCAGGCCTCACTTACCCCTTTTTCAGGCCATTTTTAATATAAACCATCTTAATCCAAAGCCTGTCAATATTTCAAAGAACTCCCGCTGTTTGCAGGGGGCAGCGCCACCAATATAAAGCCCCGCAACAGGCCTTTGCAACAAAAACACCAATTATAACTTCACATTTATGTGAAATTACAAAGCACCGGTCATCGCGGGGCTTTTCTCTTTCTTAATAAACAGCAGTAAAAGCCGTGGCTATCTTCCTCTATGTCTTTACATTTTGTCCCCCGCTGGCGGGGTAGGGGGTGGTTGCATTTTTTCTTTCTTCACATTATTGAGAAAGCCCCGATACCTATCGGGATAGGTGGGGCGTATCTAAAAATTCTCTTCCTAATTTAGGAGGACTGAAAGTTCCAACAGCTATCGTTGGAAGTGGATGCAGAAGCAATAGCTTCAGCATCCGGGGTGGTTGCATCTTTGCCTTTATCCTGCTGCCTGCCGCTGTCAGGATGGTTCATGCAATTACCTTTTCAATTCTTTCCTGCAATAATAATAAACAACTTATAGTGAATACTTTATACTGTATTGTTTAAAGTTTTTTAGATATACTTTCTTTGCTTGCCATGCTTGCCATCTTACTTAAGTTTACAGGCATTCTTCCCATAAAAAAAGGCGGCCCCGCCATTTAAGAACGGAGCCGCCGGCACAAGAAAAACGAGAGGCAACCTCTATTGGGCAATCATCTTGCCCTTGCCTATTACCTTGTTACTTTGCATAACTTCATACATATACATACCCGAAGCAAGATCGCCGCGTTGTATGCTAAAGAAGTTGTTGCCATTTGTTTGATGCATTACTTTACGCCCTGCCAAATCGTACACCTCCAGTTCGTAAGGGCCTTCGGCGCCGTTAATGCGGATGGTGGTAAAGTCGCTGAACGGATTTGGCTGCAGGGTAATGGTAACATTCCCCGAAGCCAGTTGATCAATCGAAAGGGCGTAATCAATAGTGTTTAAAGTAGTATTGGTGTTTACCCCGGCATTATAGTCAAAGTATATGCCGGCCGTGTTATGTATTTGAGTGCCGCTGGCCAGGGCGCTTAGCGGTTTAATGCTAAAGCTTACAAAGCCATGGCTGGCCTGCTCATCAACCGAGCTATCGGGCAGCATAATATCGCTAAACCTCCAAATCGCCATCCTGCCATTAAACTGCATGGTGTAAGGGGCGCTGGCGCCGCGCATTTTAAAGGTGGCAATATCCAGGTTGTCTGATATACTGTCGTGTACCACCACGTTCACAGCAGGGGCATTACCCGTATTCTGAAAGTTAACCGTGTAGTACAGTTCCTGGTCTGGTGAGATATTCCCTTGCGGGCCATCGCCAAGCGGGGTTACCTGCTTATCGTTAGGGTCCCAACTGCCCGAAACGCTTTGGTGCAGGGTATCAACATTATTGCTCATATCGGCATCGTTGCAACCGTTGGTGGTAACATTGGCCAGGGTAAATATAAACTGGCCCACCGGCAGGGTGCTGTCGGCCCTTAGCGAAACCCAGTAGTATTGGCAGTTGCCCGGCATCAGGTTATTAAGCGCCCAGCTAACTGTATAAGTGGTTGAGTTCTGCGAGGTTGGCGCAGGCGAGGCATAGTTATAATGCAGCGAAGGGTCGTAAAACATATTTACATCGCCGCTGGCTATGCCCGAACCCAGGTTACAAACCTGTATTTCGTACCAGGCAGGGTAGCCGGGCGAAACATCCGAGTTTGGCGTAATGGTAATAGCCAGGTTGCAGGCCGAAGGCTGCGAGTAGATAGCAAAATTATTATTGCCATAAGTGTTGCCGTTGGTGGTGGCCACTACAGTAATTGAACCGGGGGTAACCGCAGTGGTATTGCTGTGTACTATGGTAATAATGTATGTTCCGGCGGGTACTACGGCGCAGTAATGCCCGTATTGATCGGTGTAAACGGTTA
>DASZPC010000748.1:0-3782 GCA_035550455.1 Chitinophagales bacterium
CCATTGAATTATCCCTGTTAAAAACCTCCTGCGACCACTTCATGAAAATTCCATGAGAGGTAGTAGAGTCTGTAAAATAATCGGTATGTAATTCAAGAATAACCCCTAAACAAAAGGTTGAAATGAAAATTGGAAAAAAGATGTGATTCCCTAAAGTGTTTTTGATCTCAACAAAGGATAATATATTATGATAAAATGAAGGAACTTCGTTATTTCCGGTAGCTATACATTTGAATCTGTAAAGCATGTGTAAAATGATGGCACTGGTAAGAATTGTAAAAAGGCTTAACGCAACAGTGCCAAAATAATCTGCAAGACTTAAATCCAGCATGTTTAACTTTTTGTGCGGTAATTGTAAAGCCTCTTTTCGGGTCAAGCAATAGCCGAATCGGGGAAAATATGTTAAAAGGGAATTTCTCCTCTTTTTTAGGTAAATCAGCAAAGAGGAAATCTTACACTCTTATGCCCGCCCGGGTGTGTTCATCCTTCCAGGTTTGCAGGCGGCCAGCATCTGTAAACAGCTTTTTGGAGGCGGCACGGGCGGCTTCGGCTGCCTTGCCGGTTTTTAGTTTGGTAGATATATACAGCAGGTCGTATTTATCGGTTACATAACGTTGCAGGTTAGCGGCGTTTACAATCATCCATGCGCCTTGTTGCCAACCGGGTACTTTTAATTCTTTTCTGAAAACCAGCAGGGTGTTAGGCTCGTTACCGGCCATTACAGCGCCCTTTGAAATTATTTCGTTTACATTATAGTGTTTTAATACCGCCTCGTTTTGGGTATTGTAAATGCTGTTCAGGCAGGGGTCGTAAAACTTGCCGTTGCATTGAATAAAATAATGCTCGTTAAAAAAACAGCCCTGGTTATAAACGCCCGGCGCTTCGGCGCGGAAAACATTGCCCTTTACTTCCTGGTCGAAACACAGAAAATTGGGTTTGGTCCACACATAGCCCGATATGGTAATGTACTGCACCGTTTGATGCAGTTTTTCTTCAATCAGCATTTTCAGGGCGGTGGCAATGCCCCCGCAAGGCACCTGTGTGGCAGTACCGTTTAGCAGTGCTTCGCCCCCGGCGCTGGCGCTGGCAATGTATTTCCAGTTGCGCTTGGCGTAATACATAAAGTTAGTAAACAGGCTATCGACCAGTTCGCGCGGTTGTTTGCCTTTTTTTAAAAGCTCGTCCATATTAACCGGGCCTTTCCAGATATCTTCTCTTGCGCTCATAAAATTTAATTTTGGTTAACGGGGGCAGGGTTAACAGCAGCTCAAGGTAAAAAGAATTGAGGAAACCTGGGAATTGGTATATGGGCAAAACAGGGAATCAGTAAATCGGTGCTAAATTATGTTAGAGAATGCTATTATTCTTTTCGAATCAGAAACAACTCCAGGCACCCTTCTTCTTTATAGTTTTCATCGTTAACAAAAGCATTAATCATAGCTTTTTGCTTTATCATAAAATCTATGAATTGTTGCCTTGAAAGATTACCGGTTTTGAACCATACAATTTTAGGTGGAAAGCCTTTTATGAGCTGGATTTTGTAAAAATCTTCATCAAAAGTAACAATGGTAAAACCATTTGATCCAGCAAAATCATAGATTTTAGCGTCTAAAGCATTGATAAGTTTAAATTCGGCAACACTGTGTACCTGCTCAAAATGTTCGCTGAGTTGTTTAACCGCGCGATAGGAAATATTCTAATCTAAAAGTAATTTCATAATACCACTACTACGTTTCCCTCTTTTTCAGCAGCATAAGCCAGGCAGGCCAGGATATCTTCTTCGGTGAGTTCCGGAAAATCTTCAATAATCTGATTGTACGACATGCCCGATGCCAGCCAGCCCAGAACATCGCCTATTGTAATCCTCATGCCACGCACACATGGTTTGCCGCCACGCTTGCCGGGTTCTATGGTAATGATATTTTTATACGACATCATAATGTAGTAGCTAAAATAAGGGAATAAGCCCGGGTTTCCTATACTTTGGCAAAAACGCCAGGCCTTATTACTTTAAACAAGGTATACCATTATTTGTAGCTACCACCGGGAAACCGTACCCTGTTTTTTTATACCTTGACGCTCAAAATCACCAAAGCATGAAATACGCACTTCTTTATTCGAGCATTGTTTTTAATGTGTTAACCAATATCGGGTTTAAGCTATCGTCGTTAAACGAAGGGGCGCCGGTTAAAAAATGGGGATGGTTTTCCATCGGCCTGGTTTTCGGGCTTATTAATTCGTACCTGTTTACCGAAAGCCTTAAATATGTGCCGCTGCAAACCGCCAGCGCCATCTTTTTTTCGCTTACCATTTTAGGCCTGTTTTTGGCCTCGCATTTTATGTTTAACGAAACTTTTCCGGTAGAGCGGCTGATAGGCGGCGGGTTGATAATTGCCGGGGTGATTGTGATTTCGCTGAAGTGATAATTCTCAGCCCCAAAAAACATTTTATAGTTAATTTTGAAGGTTAGAAAAAACGCCAACTATGGGGCTGATAGTTTATTCAATACCACTTTTCTTTTTGCTTATTGGCGTTGAACTGCTGATAGCTAAAATGAAAAAACTAAGCTATTACCGCTTTAACGATGCGGTTACCAACCTTAGTTGCGGCATAGGGTCGCAGGTAAGCGGCATATTTTTAAAAGTGTTTACCATACTGGTTTATATAAAACTATACCAGCTATCGCCGTTAAAGGGGCGCATACCCACTACGTGGTGGAGTTATGTATTGTTGTTTTTTGCCGTTGATTTTTTTTATTACTGGTTTCACCGGCTGGCGCACGAAATAAGTTTTATGTGGGGCAGCCATGTGGTACACCACCAAAGCGAGGAGTATAACCTTACCGTAGCTTTAAGGCAGGCATGGTACCAGGGGGCGTTTTCGTTTGTGTTTTATTTGCCGTTGGCAGTACTTGGTTTCGACCCGGTAATGTTTATTGTTATTTCGCAACTGGTTACACTGTACCAGTTTTGGATACATACCAAACTGATAAAAAAACTGCCGCGGCCTATTGAGTTTTTTTTCAATACGCCATCGCACCACCGGGTACACCACGGCGTAAACCCTCAGTATATTGATAAAAACCACGCCGGTACATTTATAATATGGGACCGGATGTTTGGCACTTTTGAACCGGAAGTGGAGGAAGTGGTGTACGGCATAACCAAACAGCCCAATAGTTGGAACCCCATTTGGCTAAATTTTGAATACTGGTGGGGGCTGTTTAAGGATTTATTTAAAGTGCATAAAATAAAAGAGGGGGTTTACATGCTGGTAAAAATGCCCGGGTGGAAACCCAAAGAACTGGGCGGCAGCGAAATACCGAAACCGGTAAGCGTGCAAACATTTCATAAATACGATACCGATATACCAGCGGGTTTGAATTATTATGTGCTTTTTCAGTTTGTGATGGTGCTGGTTGGCACTACTATTTTTTTGCAGGGCGAGGCCAAACCGCCTTTTACCGAAAACATTCTGTTGAAAATTGGGGTAGCCAGTTTAATTATTTACTCGCTGTTTAATATTGGCGGCATATTTGAGAAAAGAAGCTGGGTACCCGCCCTGGAATACCTGCGCCTTATAATAACCGCGATTGTTGTAATTTTGCTTTTGCAAAACCTGGCAGCCTTTACCTACGCCGCAGCAGCTATTGCCGCCGTAGCGGTGGTTTCGGTGGTGTGGTTTAGCCGCTATTACAGTGAGTTTAAAATAAAAACGGTATGAGTATTTTTAAGATGATGCCCACAGAGAGCGACCCGGTGGTTTGGGCCATTCCGTTCTTT
>DASZPC010000749.1:0-1976 GCA_035550455.1 Chitinophagales bacterium
AGCCTTTTTGCAGCCCCGGTAAACTGCGCCAGTATGGCATTCATTTTTTCGGGCGTTAAACTGGTGGTAACGGCTTTGGTAATATCGCCATCAACATTAGTTAATTCACCTAAAAAATTATCGCGCCATTTATTGATGTCATTATCGCGCAAAAGGTATTGCATATCGCGCATGCGCCTGCGCTGTTCATCGGGGGGTATGTTCAGGGCAAAATCAATTTTATCGGCACATTCAACGGTGTCAATGGGGTTAATAAGCACGGCCTCACCCAACTCGTGCGAAGCCCCGGCAGTTTCGCTTAAAATCAAAACACCCTGCTCATCTTTCCGCGAAGCAATAAACTCCTTGGCCACCAGGTTCATGCCATCGCGTATGGGCGTAATAAGCGCTACGTTGCAGGCAGTGTAAAGGGCGCAAAGTTCCTCAAAACTAAGCGAGCCGTATTTGTAGTTTATGGGTTGCCAGGTAAGTTTGCTGTAAAGGCCATTAATACGGCTTACCGTGTGCTCAATATCCTTGCGGCGCTCCCAGTATTTCTGAATGGCATCGCGCGAGGGCACCACCACCATAATAAACACCACTTTTTCGTGCCATTGCGGGTACTGTTTCAAAAAATACTCAAAACTCTTTAAGCGGTACAACACCCCTTTGGTATAATCCAGGCGGTCTACCGAAAAAATCACCTTCCTGTTTTTGTAAACGTTTCGTATTTCGTTTTCGCGTATTTGCACCACCCCGGGGTCATCGTAAGCCGAATTAAATTTTTTGAAATCGGTACTAATAGGGAACACATCAATTTTACAAACGCGGTTATCGGGGCATTCTATTTGCCAAAGCGTGTGCTGGTAGCCAAGCAACATTTTTACCGAACGGATAAAATGCAGCGCATAATCGTTGGCATGAAAGCCCACCAGGTCGGCGCCCAAAATGCCCTTTAACAATAGCTCCTTACAATTTTTTGGTAAAACACGGAATAACTCGTACGAGGGGAAGGGAATGTGAAGAAAAAAACCGATTCTGTTTTGTACGCCTTTTTTACGCAACAGGTCGGGCAGCATAAAAAAATGATAGTCATGCACCCATATAATATCGTCGTCGCGCAACACCTCTACTATTTTCTCGCACACAATTTCGTTGGCGCGGCGGTACTCGCCAAACTGCTTTTCGCTGTATTCAACAAATGAAGGGAAATAATGGAACAGTGGCCAGATTACAGAATTGGAAAACCCATAATAAAAATCGGCGTTTGTTTTTTTGGGCAAAAACACAGGCAGGTAATCAAAATTATCATCCTCACTGCTTTTAAATAAACCCCATTCCTCTTTACTAAAATCGGCACAGCCCACCCACAAATTTTTGCCGCCACCGGCAGCAGGCCCCATTTGCAAAACAGCGCTTACCAGGCCGCCTGCACTTTGGCGCACATCTACCCCGCTATCGGTTTTTACAAACGAAAAAGGCAAACGGTACGATATGTTTATTATCCTGCGCATAATCCACTTATTATTTTCATTCCCAAACACAAACACAGCCGGGGCTTGTTTTAAATACGCCTGAAACGCTTAAAATATTATCGGAAAAACCCGAAATATTTGTTGTATGTTATTGTATGTGTATCGGTACCGGGAAAGGCAAAGCCTGCCTGTATCCCATTTTAACATTCCACAAAGGCTGCTGTAAGCGCCTTACCGGTGAACCGGATGTAGTAAATTTACAAAAAAATCAGTTAAAATGAACTCAAAAACGCGGCTTTAATCCAACCTACTGACTATCAAAGCGAATAAAATAACGGGCTATTCGTAGTTTTTGGCAAGATGATGATAGAAAGAGCGGTTGCTGATAACACGGGCGGCTATAAGCGCCACAATGCCCGCCAGCATAAGGTAGAAGATAGCCGAGTGGCGGTCGGTCATTTCCAGCACTAGTACCGATGAAGTGAAAGGCGAGCGGGTAACACCAGTAAGAAAACCAATCAT
>DASZPC010000750.1:0-1799 GCA_035550455.1 Chitinophagales bacterium
TTTGCCGTATGTTGAACTGCTTAACCTGCATTAACCAAAACTCAGATTATTAAACGTAAAATTTTCAGCGGGGTTATCGCTTAGGATAAATATTCTTTAAAAAAAATTCAACTATAACCGGGGTAAACAATGTTACAATAATAATGGCAGAAGCAGAAATAAAATTTTAGCAGTTTATACACATAAAACATTGGAAACCCTATCGACATGTATAGTTTTAGGGTTATATACTTTATGGCTGCCTACCGGCAATTTTATAACCACTAATGCCATAAAACAGGATAAACAGGTAGCAAGGCACCAAAATCCAGTATGCCTGTTGATGGCCAATGACAGGTATATCGGCAAGGCGGCCGTAAATAAGCGGCAACACCGCCCCCCCGGCAATAGCCATTATAAGCAAAGCCGAACCGGTTTTGGTAAACCGCCCCAAACCGTGTATAGCCAGCGGCCAGATGGCCGGCCACATTAAAGCATTTGCCAAACCCAGCAAGGCAATGCATAACACCGATGTAAACCCACTTGTAAACAAAGCCGCCAGGCTAAAAAGCCCCCCTGCCACAGCCGAAACCGCCAGGGCCTTTGCCTGCGATATAAATTTAGGAATGGCAATAATGCCCAGTATATAACCTATTACCATAGCCCTTAATGTGTAGGAGGTAAATATTTTAGCCTGCGAAAGTGCAATACCCTGCGATTGGCCATAGCCGGGCAAAGTATCGCCGGCCATTACCTCAACGCCTACATACAGAAAAAGGGCTATTACCCCCAACACAAGGTTAGGGAACTGAAAAACAGAGGTGCGGCCACCAGCAGTAACCTCGGCACCGGTTGCATCGTGTTCCATTTCAATTTCGGGAAGGGGCGAGTAGCGCACCATAACGGCCAGCAAAACCAACACACCAGCCATTATTGAATATGGAAGTATAACACGGCTGGCCAATTCGTTTAAAGCCGCTGCTTTATGGGCAAGGTCCATAGCGGGCAACTCTTTTGTCAGGCTGTCTGCATCGGAAAGTATAATAGCTCCTAAAATAATTGGCGCCAGCACCCCTGCCACCTTATTGCAAATACCCATAATACTAATACGCTGTGCCGCTTTTTCAATTGGCCCTACTATGGTAATGTATGGGTTGGAAGCAGTTTGTAATACCGAAAGGCCGGTACCTATTACAAACAAGCCTGTTAAGAACATGGCATAAGTGCGTGTAAGGGCAGCCGGAACAAACAGCAATGCGCCGGCAGCCATAATAAACAACCCAAGCATCATTCCTTTTTTAAAGCCTGTTTTTTGCAATACCCACGAAGAAGGCAGCGCCATAACAAAGTACGATATATAAAAGGCGAAAGCCACTAATAATGACTGAAAAGTATCGAGCTCGCAGGCTATTTTAAGGTAAGGTATCAGCACCCCGTTTAGCCAGGTAACAAAACCAAAAATGAAAAAGAATACACCGAGGATAATTATTGAAACGAGGCTGCTTTTTGGTTGCTGTGGCATAGCGGGTAGTTGAAAAACTTAAAAATCTTCATAAAAATAATTAAGCCTGCACGGTTGCAAAGTAAGCTGACTGTTAACAAACCAAATACTGTAGCACTTTATTAACAGTTACCAACAGCCATCTGTCCATACAAGCAGCCTATTGATTAATCAGTCAATTTTTATTACTAAAAAAGCCATTTTTTAAAGGAAATATCCCATAAATAGTGGCTTTTGCATTTTTAGGGAGCAATGAAAGCTTATAAAGTTATTAAGTATTACTTGCTTGATAATTACCTGTTACATATTTTCGCCCCCA
>DASZPC010000751.1:0-1596 GCA_035550455.1 Chitinophagales bacterium
CTCCACTTTGGGTTTAACCTTAGTTTATTCCCCACACGCGAGTATAAATGGATTACCAACGGGCAAAAGGAGCCTGTAATTACCATTACCACCTCGGTTATAATTGGCAATTTTGAGGTTATAACCAATATAGTTTACCGCGATAGCGTACACCCGGTAATAAGCGGTATTGAACCGGCGCCTGCACAGCAAACCCCGTTTAGCTTATATCCTAACCCGGCTACCGATTATGTGAACATTGTTTCACCAGAAAACCTTGACGGGGCAGTGCTAACCATAACCGATGTTACGGGCAAAACTGTGCTTAGCAAGCCGCTGCAACAATTACAGCAAACCATAAATACCATTAACTGGGCGCCCGGCGTGTACATGGCCGTGGTTACCGATGCCCAAGGGGGCAGGGTAGTAAGAAAATTTGAGGTGCAATAGGCTTTATTTATCGCTATAACACCCATATTACTCTCCCCAAAATGCCTTAAAAGGGCTGAAAACCAGTTAAAATGCCGGGGGCTTTTGAAAATCCACCTATCTGCTTATATTTGCGTCCCTTTTAAAAGAGGGGGTGAGCGGCTATTGCCTTCATTCGGGGTAATGGAACCCTAACGGTGAAGTTTGGAAATAGGGGCATAGTTCAGTGGTAGAATAGCGGTCTCCAAAACCGTTGACGTCAGTTCGAATCTGGCTGCCCCTGCATAAAAAAGGACGGTTGTATAAACCGCAGGAATTAATAAACAAAGGGCATAAGTTTTATGCCCCTAAAAAATAAAACGCCATGAATAAAATTACGGCATATATAGAGGAAGCTTACGATGAGCTGATGCACAAAGTAACCTGGCCAACCTGGGTGGAACTACAGGAAAGCGCGGTGGTGGTGCTGGTAACTGCCGTGTATATATCGGTAGCGGTTTTGATTATGGACCTGGTTTTTAAAACAGGAACTGCAGAACTTTATAAAATAATTATAAAGTAATTATATAGAAAATGGCAGAAGGTAAAAAGTGGTATGTAGTACGGGTTATAAGCGGGCAGGAGCGCAAAATACGCGAGCATGTGTTGCTGGAGGTAAACCGTTCGGGATGGGATAAAATAGTGCTAACCATACTGGTGCCAACCGAAAAGGTTTACACCATAAAGGCTGGCAAAAAAACGATAAAGGAAAAAACGCTTTTCCCGGGGTATATATACATGGAGGTGGAAGACGCCAAAATGACCCAGGAAATGTGGACCACCGTAAGGCAGGTGCATGGCGTGCTAGGCTTTTTGGGCACCTTATCGAAAGCCGAAGAACTGAAAGTGCTGGGCAAGGCCGATGAAATGCTGGAGGGCGGCGAAACTATTGCCGAACCTTTTATTATTAACGAGGATGTGAAAATTACCGACGGGCCGTTTAACGACTTTGTAGGTACTATTGAGGAAATAAATAACGATAAGAAAAAACTGAAAGTGGTGGTGAAGATATTTGGCCGCCGCACCCCTGTTGAAGTTAGCTTTATGCAGGTGGAAAAAATCAGTTAACAGGGGCATGAATTCAATTACCGGGTGGCGGTTTATGGTAGCTTCCAATTACTGTAAACAGGCCGGTGAGCCGGGAACGAA
>DASZPC010000752.1:0-4118 GCA_035550455.1 Chitinophagales bacterium
AAGGTCGTTTACCACTTCTACATAACGCTTGTTGGCCACGCTGCTGGTAACGGTGAGGTAGTAAATGGAAGTATCGGTAAAAAGGCTGTAATAAGGATGGGGTTGTAAATCGGCGCTGCGGTACAAAGAGCTATCAACATCGCCAATGTTTTTCTGCCCGTAAAAATCAATATAGTCGGTACTGCTTAGCGTGGTTGATGAAGAGATATACAGGGGCACCTGCTGCCCGTTATGGAACAGGGCTATATTGTTTACGTTAACGCCGCCCAGGTTAGGAATAATACCCGACAGTGTTGAGGCCTGTAAGCGGTACATGCCATCTTTCCATATTTTTATTTTGTAGTAATGGGGTTGGCTATAGTCAATCCATTCGTTGCCATATAGCTGTGTTTGTGCCCGCAGCGCTAAAAGGGAAACCGTAAATGTAACGAGTAGTATAAGTTTCTTCATACGCTACTCTTTTACTTTTTTGGTAATGTCGAGCCTTACCGAAATTACGTTGCTGTACAAACCCGCCCCACTGGAGCCGCTGCTGAGCGTGGTAAGGTTGGTAAGCGCGTAATCAATAGACACGATTTTGATGTGCAGCCCTGCGCCGATGTTGGGGGCTACCATAATTGTTTTTTTGCCCAGTTCGTCGGTGGCGCGTTGCAGGTTGCCCACCCCGGCGCGCAGGCTTATATCAATATCTTTAGCCGGGGCATATTTTAATTCCAGCCCGGCGTTCATATCCACGCTTATGGGTTTACCGGGTATTAGTACGTTCTCTTTGCCATCGGTGGTTAAGGCAAAATTTATTTCGGGCAGTATGGTAAATTTCTTTTTAATAACGGCCTCGTAAGCAGCACCCAGTATAATGCGTGGCGGTGTAATTTCGAGGCTGTTGTTGGGCAATTGGTTATTGGTTTGCAGCAGCACCTGTTTTTCGGCATCGGTAAAGGTTATATACCAGGCATCGAAGGTGCTGGTAATATCGCGGGCCATTAAACCAAAGTGCCAGTTTTTGTATTGGTATTGCAAACCGGCATCGATACCAAAGCCGTAAGCCTTGGCAAAGTGGCCTATTTGACGATAAATAATTTTAGCGCTGCCCCCTATGCTTAAGCCTTTAACGGGCAACTCCTGTGCATAGTGGAACATAAACGCATAATCGGCGGCAGAGAAGGAAGTGATGTTGTTGTAATTGATACTACCATCGGGTTGCACCAGGAAAAGTGTGTTGGGGATATCATCCACCCCAAAGCGGTAAAACGAAAAACCGATAACCCGTTTATGCTGTTGCACGGGAACAGCCACCGTTAGGTAATCGTACTTGCCAATGCCTGCAAAGTACTCGCAGTGCATAAAGCCTATTTGAAAAGTATTGGGTATGCCCACCAACCCGGCTGGGTTGTAATAGTTGGAATAAGCATCGGTGGTGGTGGCTACCTGCGCATTGCTCATGGCAAGGCCGCGTGCGCCCACGCCTATGTTCAAAAAATCGTTGCTGTATTTCCTTACTACCTGCGGAAATACCGATGAAGAAATAAATAATAAAACTACAATGAGTATGGGTGTTTTCCTCATAAAAATTAGCCTTTCAGTAATTCCTGCCAGCTATAACGCATTACCGTATCAATATTGTTTAAAGCCGCCTCAAACCTTGCCTTTTCGTCATCGGTAAAGCTGGTATGGGTTGCTGTGCCGTAAATGCGGTTAAGCCCGTAAACTATGTGTTCGATTCCTTTAAATAAAAACAAAAACCTTCGCTCTCTAAAAAAATTAAATTTAACCAAAAAATCCTTCTTTTCTTCCAACAACCCAAGGCCGTTAAACCACGCTGTTAATATGTCGTTCCGGCAGTTGTTGATAACCCCGTAATACGCTTCGCAAAGGGCTTCGTTTTCCAATACCAACTGGCGGTCGAGCATCAGTTCCACCGTTAAGTGGGCCAGTACCGAAAGCCTTAATCTATTCCTGTTCAGCCCTTCTTTCAAAAAGGCTTCTAACGCTAACGATTGATGATGCAAAAACGGTTCCGAGTTATGGAACCATTTATCGCCTTCGTAATGGCGTTTTACGCCAAGCTGAATTAGCCCAAGGTCCCCCTCAAAATTTGATACGGAGTTTTTAATGATAGAGTTATATACCCTTGCAAAGCGGGGGGTGAGGTCGGGTATAATAAGTCCAGCCGTAAAATATGGGTCATTTTGGGGTAATTCGGTGTAATAATGCGATAAAAAGTGCATAAATGCTAAGCGGTAAAGTAGCCAAACTAATGTAAAATGGTGCAGCTTTTACAAGCTGGCACTTGTAATAATTAACAAAGAAATTGTGCAAGGGTTATATTTGCCCGTAACCTAAAAGCCAAATACAAAATGGGATTTGTTGATGAACTGAAGTGGCGCAATATGCTGCACGATATGATGCCAGGAACGGAGGAACTGTTGAACAAGGAGATGGTTACCGGTTATATTGGCTTTGACCCAACGGCCGATTCGCTGGGAGTGGGCAACCTGGTGCAGATAATGATTTTACTGCATTTTCAGCGGGCGGGGCACAAGCCTGTTGCCCTGGTAGGCGGCGCTACCGGCCTGGTGGGCGACCCCTCGGGAAAATCGGAGGAGCGGAACCTGCTTACCCCCGAGTTGGTGAACAACAACCTGCTGGCACAGAAAAAGCAGTTAGAGAAATTCCTTGATTTTAATTGCGGCAAAAACTCGGCTGAAATAGTAAACAACTACGATTGGTTTAAGGAATTCAGTTTTCTTGATTTTATACGCACCGTTGGCAAGCATATTACAGTTAATTACATGCTGGCAAAAGATTCGGTGCAGAACAGGCTGGAGAACGGTATGAGTTTTACCGAGTTTAGCTACCAGTTGATACAGGGCTACGATTTTTACTGGCTGTGGAAGAACCGGGATATAAAACTGCAAATGGGCGGTAGCGACCAATGGGGCAATATTGTAACCGGTACTGAACTGATACGCCGCATGGGTGGGGGTGAGGCATTTGCCCTTACCACGCCGTTGATTAAAAAAGCAGACGGCACAAAATTCGGGAAGAGCGAAAAAGGCAATGTGTGGCTGGACCCGAAGAAGACATCGCCGTATAAATTTTACCAGTTTTGGTTAAATGCCAGCGATGCCGATGTGCCGAACTTTATAAGGATATTTTCCTTAAAAGGTAAGGAGGAAATAGAAGTGCTGGAGAAACAGCACAACGAAGCGCCCCACCTGCGCCTATTGCAAAAAGCCCTGGCTGAAGAAATTACTGCCCGCGTACATAGCAGCGACGCTTTGAAACGCGCACAGGAAACTACGGATATATTGTTTGGTTCTTCTTTCGATGATTTTAAGAAACTGGAAGGGGCGGAAATTGAAGATGCTTTTGATGCCGATGCCACTTTTACCATTAGCAGGGATATTTTTGCCGCTGAAGTTGACGGCGTTACCCTGACTGCTGAAAAGTCGGCGATTTTCCCTTCAAAAGGGGAGGCGCGTAAAAGTATACAAGGCAATGGCGTAAGTGTGAACAAAGAAAAACTGAGCCTGGAAAGGAAAATTACCGCCGCCGACCTGCTGCATGGTAAATACCTGTTGGTGCAAAAGGGAAAGAAGAATTATTACCTCATTATTGCCAATTAATGAACCTACCGGCAAAAATAACTTTCTGCCTTGCGGCTGGCGCGCTTTGCACTATTGCGGCGTGCAGCAAAGTGCCGGTGGCTTGTTATACCGCCGACGCCGATTTGACAAACCTGCATAAACTACAAACAGTAAGCTTTGTTGCTACCTGTAGCGAGAATGCCAAAGCCTACGACTGGCGCTTTTATAATACCCGCACCGATTCAATTTTTTATGGCGAAATGGTAAGCAAGGTTTTTTCGGATACGGGGAACTACACTATTTTCCTTTCGGTAAGTAATAAGAAGTATACCGATGTAATAAGCCAGGATGTTTTTGTGAACCCATAATAGTTCAGGAAAGGATTTCCCTCATCCCTTTGGCTTTCAGCAACACTTCTTCATATTCTTTTTCGGGTACTGAGTCGCTGGTGATGGCGCCACCGGCAGGCAGGGAGATATAATTCGTATCTGCGTTATACAAAATACTGCGGATAACCACGTTGAAATC
>DASZPC010000753.1:0-10335 GCA_035550455.1 Chitinophagales bacterium
AAGACCCCATGCACCTTCACTACAACTTAACACTGAATTTGATTAAATGATGTGTAGGATAGGTGGGAGACTTTGAAGCGGTGGCGCCAGCCATCGTGGAGTCAACCTTGAAATACCACCCTTCCTTTGATTAGATTCTAATCCCTGATACGGGAGACAATGTTTGGTGGGTAGTTTGACTGGGGTGGTCGCCTCCCAAAAAGTAACGGAGGCTTTCAAAGGTACCCTCAGTACGCTTAGTAACCGTACGCAGAGTGCATTGGCACAAGGGTGCTTGACTGTAAGACAAACAAGTCGAGCAGGTGCGAAAGCAGGACAAAGTGATCCGGTGGTTCCATATGGAAGGGCCATCGCTCATAGGATAAAAGGTACGCTGGGGATAACAGGCTGATCTCCCCCAAGAGCTCACATCGACGGGGAGGTTTGGCACCTCGATGTCGGCTCGTCACATCCTGGGGCTGGAGAAGGTCCCAAGGGTTGAGCTGTTCGCTCATTAAAGTGGCACGCGAGCTGGGTTCAGAACGTCGCAAGACAGTTCGGTCCCTATCTGTTGCGGGCGTTAGAAATTTGAGAGGAGCTGACTCTAGTACGAGAGGACCGTGTCGGACGAACCTCTGGTGTACCTGTTGTGGCGCCAGCTGCATTGCAGGGTAGCTATGTTCGGAAGGGATAAGCGCTGAAAGCATCTAAGCGCGAAGCCCACCTCAAGATGAGATTTCTTTTAAGGGCCGTAGAAGATTACTACGTTGATAGGTCGCAGGTGTAAAGGTGGTAACATCAAAGCCGAGCGATACTAATTGCCCGTTCGCTTTCTATTTTTTTTCGGTTCCCCGTTAAAAGGGAAATTTTTGAAATTGATATTTAGCTTCATTACCAATATGTCTAAGTTATTGGAGTATAGTAGTTAGTATTAAGTATTAGGTATTTAGATAATGCAAATACAAACCGGAGTTCGGAACTGGTTTTTTATCTAAGTGCTAAATATTGATTACTCAATACTCTGAAGATAAGGGTGGCTATAGCGAGGGGGATCACCTCTTCCCATTCCGAACAGAGAAGTTAAGCCCCTCCACGCTGATGGTACTGGATTAAAACCCCGGGAGAGTAGGTAGTCGCCCCCCTTTTTTTAAAAGCCTTTCCGTTAATTCGGAGAGGCTTTTTTGTTTTTACGGACTTTTTTGTATCTTTTTTTAAACTTAATTCCCTGTTATTAATTTTCAGATAGATGTTTGCATTGTTGTTGATACTAAAAATGAACCTTAGTAATGCGGTCAAGGTTAAAATCAATATATTATAAATAGGTTTGAGCATAAATTTCGTTTATGCCTTTATTATAAGGTCGGATACAAGGAATACCTAAGATAATTTTGTTAAAAGAATGGCTCTTCTGTTTTTTAGCGTTGCGATTGTAATCGGACTAATTCCAACTAGTGCGAGCATTTGCCCGTGCCTAAATAGCCAGGCAACCCGCTAACTTACTAAAGGAAGGACCGCTACCCAAATAATAAACCGGTGTTTGTGCCCGTGTTTTTATCCTTTTCTAAAAACCAGTTATCTTTACAAAATGAAATCGCTGCCCGAAATATTGAATATCCTAAAGGCCAATAAGGCGGTTTTGCAGGCTAAGTACCCCATACGCGCTATAGGTGTGTTTGGTTCGTTTGCACGTAATGAGCAGCGCGAAGGAAGCGATGTGGATGTGCTGGTTGATGTAGCGCCTGAAATTGGCCTCGGTTTTATTGACCTGGCTGATGACCTTGAAAAATTACTTACTGAAAAAGTAGATCTCGTTTCAAAACGGGCTATTAAGCCGCAATACTCAGCCATTGTAGAACGTGACCTGATTTATGTCTGAAGAACTGATAAGGCTGTATCTTTTGGATATAAAAAAGGAAATTGACGATATAGGTTACTTTACCGATAAGTACTCTTTACAAATGTTTTTGAGCGATATTAAAACCCAAAAGGCGGTTATAATGAGTTTGCTGAACATTGGAGAATTAGTAAAGAAACTGCCGTACGATTTTACTCAAAACAACAAGCAAATCCAATGGTATAAAATCGCCGGATTACGTAACCGTATTGCCCACGATTACCCTGGGCTGGACATTGAATTAATATGGAATATAATTCAAAACGAAACCCCGCTTTTTAGAAAGCAGATAGAGGAAATTTTAGTATAGCGGTTTACAATTATCAATTAATTGCTACCGGGTTAATGGCTATGGGTACGGGGAATGGTTTTATAAAGTATTTAAACTTGTTATTATTGCGGTATAAATTTGATTATGAAATACTTTTTCTCAAGCATATTGGTTGCCTTAGTTTTGGCAACCTCAACTACCGGGTGCTCGGTTAATTCGGCCACTGTTTCAAATGCTGAAAACTCATTGACCCAAACAGCTGCTTACGAAAGCGCCAAAGCCACGGTAAATAAGTGGGTTTCGTACCTGGGCATTACCCCCGCCAAAGCGCAGCAGTTGTTGCCTACTGTGCAGGATTACTATACCCAGGCTGCGAGTGTGCTTAAAAATACATCGGGCAGCACTACCACACAAAAGCTAAGTGCGCTTAAAGACTCATTAGCCGCCAAACTTAAAACCTCGCTTACCGCTGACCAAGTGGCCAAGGCACTTGGATATTTATAGTTGGAAATTTATTTCCCCGGAGTTAGTAGCAATTGGCACCCGCAGGTTTCCCCGGGCTATTTGCCCTTATTTTGATACCTGCAGTGAACGGTTCAATACCATTTTAATTCCCTGTTTTAATCACTTTAAATACTTTCCTGCTATTATCGGCCAGGGTAATTTCGGCCAGGTATAGCCCGCTTTGGAGCATGCCAACAGGAACTATAGCCGTATTGCCATCTATAGCGATATCTTCGGCCAATGTGCCTGATACAGCGTAAATCCTTACACGTTTAAGCCAAATTTGATTATCGGTTTGCACCATTAATTCGTTCTCCTTTATATAAACTTTCAGGTTATTGAGGGAGAGGTTCGTAGCGGGGGAAATCCCTTCTATGATAAATGTTCTGGACACGGAGTCTACATTGGTAATATTAGCATTAGTGGAAATAGGCCAGATAACTACCACTGATGGGCTTGCCAGGAAAACAGGGTTATTGAATTTGAAATGGACGAATTTTCTGACGCTACCACCGGCAGCTATTACAGTTGTATCAAGCGAAGCGCTTATCCCCGACTGGGTGGTATCGGTAACTACAGGGTCTATTATCCCGTTTACCGAAGCGCCCAGGGTTATAGTGCCAATAAAATCTACTGAGTCAACATTAACAATTACAACACTATCGGTGTAACTGTTGCCAAACTGCACTGTGTCGGGTGTAAGGTATATGGAAAAAGCCGAGTCAATCTTTAACCTTACCTGGGCCCCGGCTTCATTGAAAGCGCACAACGCAAAAAGCGTTAAAAGAAATAAGCCTGTTTTTTTTATCATAGGTGGCATTTGCTCAATTTGAAACTATCCTTTTTACGCGGAGCTATTTATTTAGCCCAGAGGAGGCTAAAGCTAACATATTGTAATGCCGTTAAAAAATGATTCTGATTTTTATCTTACACATTCAAATCGTACTTTTATCTGCCGGTTTTTAACCTGATATATGGATATACTTAACCAAATTATTGAAAAATTAAACAAGGAGGAAGCACGGAACCTGAAGTTGTTTTATGGTAACCAGGCTTATACCGGGCGTAAAGACCTTGTGCTATTCAATTATATTCGTAATTCGGGCAATAATTTTAAGGAAGAGAAGGCGCTTAAAAAGCTGCACTACCAAAACAGCAAAAACAGTTATTACCGGCTTAAAAACCGTTTAATTGAAGATATTGGCGATAGCCTGCTGCTATTACATACCCACAAAAGCGAACAGCTGGAATTATTCCAGTTTATAGAATTGTACCAGTTTTACCGTTCGCGTAACCAATATAAGGTTTGCCTGTTTTATTTGCGTAAGGCCGAGCGTTTGGCACTTGCCATTGAGAATTATGAATTGCTTGATATTGTTTATTCGGGCCTGATAAAGCTTTCGGCTGAACTGGCCGATGTTGAACCGGTTAACTATATTAAAAAACGCGAAAGCAATTTGCTTATACTAGCCAGTTTGCGCGAGCTGGATGATATACTGGCCATATTAGCACACCGCCTTAAAATAAGCCAGAATTTTGGGGAGCTTGACCGAAGCATGTTGCGTAAATTGCAGTTGAAGGTGGAGGAGATAACCAAACGCACCACATCGGGCTATGGGCGGAACCTTTCCTCCAGGATTTATAATGCCCTTAGCCAGGTGTTTTTGCAACAGCATAATTATGTGGCGCTTGAGAAACTGGTAAAAGATAACTACCGGAGTTTTGAGAGGAACAAATGGTTTGATAAATCGAACCACGAACAGAAGCTGCAAATGCTTACTTACGCTGGTAATGCACTATTTAAAAACCATAAGAACAAAGAATCGTTAGAATACTCGGTAATGCTGGGAAATGAAATTGAGCAGTATGGCAAATCGCATTATGAGAAATACCTGTTTTTTTATTACAACCTGCAAGTGTTAAACTATGCGGTGCTTGACCCTCCCAAAGGCTTACAGGCGCTTGACCAGTTTGAGCGTGAAATGCGTAAAAAGGAAAATACTTACTACGATTTTTTTATTTACCTGAACCGGGCGGCTTTATTGTACGATTTGGGCAAATACAACCAGGCGCTTAAGAACCTGGTGCGCCTGTATGTAAGTGATGGCTACCTGAAAGCCGATGCTGCCTTTAAACTTCGTATTGAGGTAAGTGAATTGATTATAACATTTGAATCGGGCGAAATGGATACGCTACTGTACCGCGTTGAGCAGGTGCGGAAATCTTTTGGAAAGCTGTTGGAAAAAAAGGAGTTTAAGCGCGACCGCGAAGTGATACAGTTGATAAAAGACATGCAGGCCACGCCAAATTACCTGCGCGATGAAAAAATACAAAAGCGGATTAAAGCCATACTAAAAGAAAAGTACAGCCCGGTGGAAGAGGATGTAGAGGTAATTAAGTACCGCACCTGGCTAAACCAAAAATTAAGGAAGTAAAAAAACGGAGAATAATCTAACTAACTGGGTTAAGCGTAATGCTGAATATTTTATAGCTGCCCATGTCGCGGCCATAGTAGAATTTATCGAGCGCCTCGTACATGTTGGTGGCGCGGAAGTACGAGGTATGCAGTTTGTTATCGCCAATCTTAATCCACTGTATGGTCATGCTGTTTTCCTGGTGGTAATGCTGGTCAATGTATTCAAGCATTTTTTTCAGGGCATCAACTTTATCAGTACCGGTTTCGGTGTGGAACAGAAAAGACTGCTCGTGCTTCGGGTTAACCGTTACAAGGTCAAGCCGCACGGTTTCGTTCTTCTGCTTGTAATTAAAAATCAGGTTTTGTGAGTCGAGCCCAAGCTTAGCAGTGATATCCTTTTGGTATCGTGCGGTTTCAACATTTTGGTCCTGCCGGGTCATAATTCAGTTGTTTGTTTGCGTTGGCTTAGCTCAGCTTATCGGCAATGCCATCTACTATGCCGTATTCCATCGCTTCTTTGGCATTCATCCAGTGGTCGCGGTCAAAATCCTTTAATACCTGCTGGTAATCTTTACCGCAATTTTTAGCCAGTATTTCGGCGCTGCTTTCTTTTATTTTCAAAATTTCGGCTGCGGTAATTTCAATATCTGTGGCCTGACCGTACATACCGCCTAAAGAGGGCTGGTGAATCATTACCCGGGCGTGGGGCCAAATTAATCGACTTCCTTTTTTGCCCCCGCTTAATAAAATGGAACCCATTGAAGCTGCCAGGCCCATACAAATAGTATGCACCGGCGAGCTAATCATTTGCATGGTATCGTAAATAACCATGCCCGAAGTAACCACACCGCCGGGGCTGTTGATGTAGAAGAAAATATCCTTGCCGGGGTCGCTGGCTTCGAGGAAAAGTAAGCGGTTAACAATACGCTCGGCGCTTTCATCGTGCACGGGGCCCCATAAAAATACACGGCGCTGCTCCAGGAATTTATTGTCGAAGCGCATCATGCCTCCGGCAAATTTCTCAATCAATTTATCTGGTTCCGGCCCTGGTGTTTCGGGTTCTTCCATTACTTTCTTCATCTGGTTTTTATTGTGTTGACGGGTTCAAAAATAGAATATTTTGTTACTTGCAATAATAGGCTTAAAAGTGGCGTTATAGCTTTTATATTTACCTTATCAACTATAAACCAATACTATGAGCAAATTGTTTTGGACTGTTTTATTGAGCGCTGTGCTGGTTACGGGTTCTTTTACCGCTATGGCAGGCGATAAGGCTACGGCCCAGGTTGAGCAGCGCCAGGGCCTGTATGTGTTTGTACTTTCAAAACCGGCGGGCAATTACGAGACCCTAGGTTCGGTTTCGGGCCGCTCCATCAACTTTGTGGGCAAACCAGAAGGCATGCTTGATGACCTGTTGAAGAAAGTAAGGCAGGACTACCCGCAGGCCGATGGGGTAATTTTTTCTTCTATAAATATGGATGCTGCTATTGCCATAAGGCTGAAAGAATAATTATATTGGTTTCAGCTTAAATTGATTGTATGGCCGATGAAATACCCACACCGCAACCGCCAAAGCCCGATTCAGTAACTATTAAAAAATCGAGGCTGTACTTAATTGTTGGCGTTGCTTTATTAGTGGTTTTGGGAGGGTTCTTTTTAATGCATAAAAGCAGCCCGGTGCCTGCTGCCACTGAAAAGAAACCCGAACCGGCCTTTCACCGCGACGAGCCAACTGAAACGCAGATTTTTCAACCCGATTATAAGCAAAAGGTACATGAGATGCTGGATAGCGGTAAAAGCGTGATGGAGATTTCGCGCGATACAAAAATAAAGGTTGACGAGATAAGGAAGATTAAAAAGGAATACAAGCAAATGAAGGACAGTGCCGAAGCAAAGCACAAAAAAATAAACCGGTAAAAGGCTAAACCGGATGTGGAAAAAATTGCTTCGTTACCCGCCGCCTTATCCTGATTTTAGCAGCGCTCATGCTGTTTTCACTCTTCGATAATTTAACCCAGCCGAAGCCCGCCCCTGCGGAGCATAACCTTATTGAACAGGAGTTTGAAATTACCGTTAATGGCGAGCCAGTACCTGTGCGCATTGTATTTGAGCAACGATTTAATAACCGGGTTTCGGTAAATAAAAACGGCATATTAATAAGGATTTCGGGGAGGCAGGAAAAAGAAGAGCAGCGCAAGCAAATTGATACTTTGCTGAAATGGGCCAAGGAGCGCCTGGGCGATAAACCAGAACTACTGGAAAGCCTGCCGCAACGCAAATATATAAACGGCGAGATACTGCGTGTTGGCACTTATGAATTTGTGATTTCGGTTTTTTACCATGAAGGGGCAAAATCAACGGCGAAGATTTTTAAGAATAACATTATGCTTTCAATGGCGCGCGGGCTAAACAAAGATGCGGAAGCCAATACGGCATCGTACCTGGTTGCCAAATGCCTGTGCAAGTTTTTTCAACCTGTTATGACCGAACGCCTGCACGAACTGAACAACCGGTTTTTTAAAAAGAACCTGCAAAGCTTAAAAATGAAATACGCCACCAGTTTTTGGGGGCATTGCTCGCACAATGGGCATATTGTTATTTCGGTAAGGCTGATGTTTGCGCCGCCCCGTACTATTGATTATGTATTGATACATGAACTTGCCCATTTAGTGCATCACGACCACTCGGCGAGATTTTGGAAACTGGTGGAACAGGTAATGCCCGATTACCGCGAACATGAAAAGATATTACAGGCCAATCATTTAAAATATTATCTGTAAGCTATCTTCATTCGCGAATTTTACGCTGATAATTTCCGGCACTTTTCACCGATTTGTTGAATCATTTCTCCGCTTGTGTTAGCAATTGGGAAGTTATAAATCTTACATTCGCCCTCCAATTCGCATTGTGGCAAAACCAAAAAATGTAATTTTAATTGTAGCCGATAGCCTTCGGTATGATTCCGTTTACCGCGAAAATGGGCCGGGGGTTCCTTATCTTGAAAAAAACGCCATTCAGTTTACCAACGCCCGCTCTTCGGGTTGCTGGACACTGCCCGCCACTTCGAGCATGTTTACGGGCCTGTTGCCGCACCAACACGGAGCCACCACACAATCGAGGTGGTTAAAGGATGAAATACCTTCGCTGCCCGAAAAAATGAAAGCTGCGGGCTATAAAACCCTGCAGGTTTCGGCCAATATTGTTACTACCGAAATTTTTAATGTGGCCAAAGGGTTTGATGAGGTTTACAAAACCTGGAATTTGGTGGAATCGCGCCACCGCTGGTTGTTGCGCTTTGTACTTTCAATAAACCGCCCGCGCATACGCCGCATGTTTTTGAAACCGAAAGACATGGTGTTTGAAAAGCTGAGCGAGGATTTACGCCAGGGGATTATATGGGCACAGAAAACAAGCCACGATGCCTTTAACAAAACCAGGGAAAGAATAAAAGAACATAATGCTAACGGGCAAGGCGTGTTTGCCTTTGTGAACCTGATGGAGGCCCACTACCCCTACCATATTGCCGATACGTTTACCATGATGAATAAATCGTTGTCAGGCAAGGCGCATGAGTGGTATATCCTGTACCACTTTTTATCGCAGACATTTTTGAAGAAAGATAAACAGGTGCTTACCCAGGCCGACCTTGACCTGTTAAGGCAAAAACAACAACTTTCGTGGAAACTGATACGCGATGATATTGACAGCTTTTGTAAAGAGATGCATGACGGACAGGATAACCTGGTGCTTTTTTGCAGCGACCACGGCGATAACTTTGGCGAGCAGGGCTGGCAATACCATTTTAGCAACGTAACCGATGGCGGTAATAAGGTGCCGGTTTTTTGGCTGGACCATGAGCACCGCAGCGCCGAAACCAAAACACATAATGTAAGCTCGCGGTTTATGTATAACGATATACTGCGCAGTTGTGGCATTGAGCCGGGAAACGAAGGCACCCTGATGACCGAAGAGGATATAAATTTGCCTATGCTGCAAAGTTTTTGGTATGATAACGAAGGGCATACCATGAATAAATACAAATACAACCAAATGGCCTTTATTGACGGCGACAAACGCTATGTGCAACGCGGCGGTAAATGGATGTATGCCCCTGTAGGTAACAACAACGAAAAAGAACCCACCTTTGAATTTGTAGATAACAACTTTAACCCTGTTGAAGAACTGAAGCTAAGCGCCGCCCGTAAAAAATACCTCGAACAATCTGTAAAGGATTTTGGCGTTGTTTCAGAAAGGATTATGAGTAAAGGTAAGTAGGCATGAATATTGAGGAGGTAAGGGAATATTGTATTGCCAAACCCGGGGTTACCGAGGAGTTTCCGTTTGATTCGGACACCCTGGTTTTTAAAGTAATGGGCAAGGCATTTGTGTTTACCAGTTTGACTTTTTTACCTTTTAGGGTTAACTTAAAGATGGATGCCGAACTAGTGGGCGAATACCGCGATAAGTATGTTGATGTGCAGCCCGGCTACCACATGAACAAAAAGTACTGGAATAGTGTTAACTTTGAGAAAGGCGCAGTGCCAAGAAAAGAATTGTTGTGGATGATTGACCACTCGTATGAACAGGTGGTAAAAGGCCTTACGAAGAAATTGCAGGAAGAACTGAAAACTAAAAAGCGTTAGTATATGGCATTTATGTTGTTATTAGTGGGTTGCAGTTATTTACTGCACCGCATGTGCGATGAAAGGGGGATTTCGCCGTGGCGCTACCTGGCGGGCTTTGTGGGTGGTTTCTTTTTGATTTTGTTCGGCACTTCATTGGCAATAGTAATAGTGTACGGGCAAAACATACTGAAGGACCCCGATATGCAGCGAAAGATAATGATGTTTACCCCTGTTGCACTTGGCCTGCATTTTCTGTTGTTCCTTTTTGTGCGCCGTAAAATTGAGCGCATACCAGTTTATGGCCGGGAGGAAGATGATGATTCGCATTTGCCGCCCCCACCGCCGCCCCCTTCTGAAAAGAAGGACCTTTCCTATTTCCGTTAGTATTCAGCATAGGTTTTTATAAGCCTATATTTGTCTGCACCAGTTATTTACATGTACGATTTTATTATAGTTGGCCAGGGTATTGCGGGCAGTATGCTTTCGTGGTTTTTGCTGCGCGCAGGGCAAAAGGTGTTGGTAATTGATAAATACAACCCCTCCTCGGCCAGTAATATTGCAGCGGGCATCAGCAACCCTATAACCGGGCGGCGGTTTGTAAAAACCTGGCTGGCTGATGAAATCCTTCCGTTTGCTGCACAAACCT
>DASZPC010000754.1:0-3044 GCA_035550455.1 Chitinophagales bacterium
AATGCCGTGCTTAAAATTTACCCCAACCCTGTTTCCGGTCTATTGCTGCTTTGTGTAAGCCAAGAATTAATGCAGTCCCCCTCTGTAGCTGCGGTTACCGATATTACCGGGCGCATCGTATTAACCCAGCCCTTGTGGCAACCTGCTGAAACTATAAATACCAATAGCCTTGCCAAAGGCATTTACCTGCTTACCGTCAGTCAGTCTGGTAATATTCGGGCTTGTGCAAGGTTTGTTAAGCAATAAAGCGCCATTGTTTGTATCATTATTAAATTATCAAATCGTCATATTGTCAAATTTCCCCGCCCGTATTTCTCAGTTTATTCAACTAAATTCACTTTCCATTGTTTTGTTAATGAATTATGCTCGGCTACCGCTTCTCAAAACACAATCCTGAACTTCAAACACCCTTCGAAAAGCTTTTCGACCTGTTTAAGCAATTGCTTACCTATACCAGTGGTGATGTAGGCGAAGCCCTGAATTGGCTTACCGAACTGGATAAAGAGTATAACCTTACCGATGAAAACTATGGCATTGGCGATTTTATTGAGGAATTAAAACAGCGCGGTTACCTGCGCGAACAGCAGCCCGGCTCGGGCAGCTTCCGCATTACGCCTAAAACCGAAAAAGCCATCCGCCAGGGCGCTTTGGAACGCATTTTCGGCAAGTTGAAGAAAACCCCGCAGGGCAACCATAAAACAGGCCATACCGGTGCAGGCGATGAAACCAGCAGCGATTTACGAAACTACCGTTTCGGCGATTCCATTGAGCAGATTTCCATGCTCGAAACTTTTCGTAATGCGCAAATCAATCATGGTATAGGCGATTTTATGCTGAGCGAAGACGACTTAATGGTGCGCGAAAAAGAACACAAATCGCAAACCAGCACAGTGCTGATGATTGATATTTCGCACAGTATGATTTTATATGGCGAAGACCGCATTACCCCGGCCAAAAATGTAGCTATGGCCCTGGCCGAATTGATAAAAACCAAATACCCGAAAGACACGCTTGATATTATTGTTTTTGGCGATGATGCCTGGCAAATTGAGTTGAAAGACCTGCCTTATTTGCAGGTGGGGCCTTACCACACCAATACGGTAGCCGGTTTGGAGTTGGCTATGGATATTCTGCGCCGCCGCAAAAACAGCAACAAGCAAATTTTTATGATTACCGATGGCAAGCCAAGCTGTGTAAAAGAAAACGGTTTCTACTACAAAAACAGTTTTGGGCTCGATAGGAAAATTGTAAACCGGTGCCTGCGCCTTGCTGCTGCCTGCCGCAGGTTAAAAATTCCCATTACCACTTTTATGATTGCTACCGACCCCTACCTGCAAAGTTTTGTCGATGAATTTACACAGGCCAATGCAGGCAAGGCTTTTTATACCTCCCTACAGGGTTTGGGCGAATATTTATTTGAAGATTTTGAACGCAATAAAAAACGAAGAGTACGATGAGGGCTAAAACATTAGGCGAACTGCGAAAATCAGGTTACCAAAGCAAATTGATAAAAGACGAATTGCGCGATAACCTGGTGGAGAAGCTAAAGCGCCGCGAAAGCATTTTTAAAGGCATACTGGGTTATGAAGATACCGTTATACCCGATATCGAGCGTGCCATCCTTTCGCGCCACAACATGAACCTGCTTGGTTTGCGCGGGCAGGCTAAAACCCGCATTGCCCGGCAAATGACCGAACTGCTGGATGAATACATACCGGTAGTGGCAGGCAGCGAACTGAACGACGACCCGCTTAACCCCGTTTCGCGCTATGCAAAAGATTTAATTAAAGAAAAAGGCGATGATACACCGGTTGATTGGCTGCACCGCGCTGAACGCTACGCCGAAAAACTGGCTACACCCGATGTAAGCGTGGCCGATTTAATTGGCGATGTGGACCCCATCAGGGCGGCTAACCTTAAACTCAGCTATTCCGATGAGCGGGTCATCCACTTCGGTATTATACCGCGCAGCAACCGCTGCATTTTTGTAATTAACGAACTGCCCGATTTACAGGCGCGCATACAGGTGGCCTTATTTAATATTTTGCAGGAAGGCGATATTCAGATACGTGGTTTTAAACTGCGTATTCCGCTCGATATTGAATTTGTATTCACCGCCAACCCCGAAGATTATACCAACCGGGGCAGTATTGTTACCCCTTTAAAGGACCGCATCGGTTCGCAAATACTAACGCACTATCCTAAATCGGTGGAGCTTTCAAAGCAAATTACCCAACAGGAGGCCAAAGTAAGCGCGCATCAAAAGGGTTCAATTGAAGTTAGCGGCCTGCTATCTACCTTAATTGAACAGGTAGCCTTCGAGGCCCGCGAAAGCGAGTTTGTGGATGCTAAAAGCGGGGTTAGCGCACGCCTTACTATTTCAGCTTACGAAAACCTCATCAGCACTGCCGAGCGCCGTTTGCTGATTAATAGCGAGGCGAAAGGCTTTGCCCGCATATCTGATTTAAGCGGGGTAGTGCCTGCTATTAATGGCAAAGTTGAATTGGTGTACGAAGGCGAACAGGAGGGTAGCGCAGCCGTGGCACGGGGGCTTATAGGCAAGGCTGTCCGCAATCATTTCATAAGCCTTTTCCCCGACCCCTCTAAACTGAAAAAGAAAAAGCAACCCTCGCCTTATCAAAAAGTGCTCGATTGGTTTGCTGATAATAACGAACTGGATATGCTGCTGGATGATGCTACTGCTAAATACAAACACTTATTAGATGCCGTGCCCGGGCTGGATGATTTGTTGGATAAATACACGCCCGGTCTTAGCGGTAACGAACGCTACGTAATGAAAGAGTTCGTGCTACATGCCCTTGCCGAGCATTCGCAAATTGGCAAAGCCCATTTAGAGCGCGGTATTCAGTTTAAGGATTTGTTCGGCTCAGTGTTTTCTTCCAAAGATTTACTCAGCGAGGAAGACCTCAACTAAGCTTACTCATTTGTTTTCTCCCCCTGCTTTACGCCATACTGGCCAAAACCCAGCATGTCTTCGGGTATTATATAACCCACAGTAAAGGTTATCCGGTTACCATCGGCAT
>DASZPC010000755.1:0-4211 GCA_035550455.1 Chitinophagales bacterium
TACCTTGTGTAATAAGGGCTCATGGTAGCGAAACCGATGAAAAGCTGATGCGCGGATTAAAACCTAACCGCCTTACCAAACTACTCGAATCAATGAGTTACAGGCGTGTGGAAGCGGCTTCTGCTATTTCTAACTATGCAAAATTAGCCGCTGAACGAAGTTTCAGGCCACAAAAACCATTGGTTACAATACATTACGGCATTCCATTTATTGAATCGGTTCCTGTTGCAAGAGAAAGCAATACAGTTGCTTTTGCCGGTACCCTGGGGGTTAAAAAAGGCGTTATTCAGTTAGTTGAAGCAACTGCTTTGCTTTACAAAAAGGGAATTATATTGAAACTGCACCTGTATGGAAAAGACACCCTGTACAATGGAGGCAAAATGAGCGAACATCTTTTATCTATCATGCCCGAAGGCATGGCAAAAAACGTAACTTTTTTTGGCCATGTTACCCGTGAGCAGACTTTTGATGCCTATAAAACCTGTACTTTTGCTGTTTTTCCAAGCCATTGGGAATCGTTTGGGTTGACCCCGATAGAGGCTATGATGTTTCGTTGCCCGGTTATACATACTACTATCCCAACGGGTTTTGAGTTGATTGATAATGATGAGAACGGGATATTAGTGGACCCATACAATGTAAACGAACTGGCAGAAAAAATGGAATTGCTTTTGAATAATCCTGAATTGAGAAATAAATTAGGTGAAAAGGCGATATTGAAAGTAAAAACAAGCTTTACCATAGATACTATGTGCAATAAATTGATAGCCTTTTACAGCAATACAATTACGATATTCAAAAGCGGAAAATAGCAGTACTACGGTTTATGATTTCCAAAAAATTTATCACCTCGTCAGCCATTTATACCTTTTCATCGGCCCTATCCACCGTTGCCTCATTTCTATTGTTGCCTTTTTATACAAATACACGGCTTTTAAACGTTGCCGACTTTGGGGTACTTGCCATATACATAAGCCTTGCCATGCTGGTGCAAATACTGGTAAGCATGAGCCTCGATTTTTATATAAGCGTGGTTTACCACGAACTGAAAAATGACCCCGAAAAATTGCGCGAAAAAATTTCATCGCTAAACGGGTATATGATTTTTGCCGCAGCCATTGTGGCTTTGTTGTTTGCAGTTGGGGGTGGTTTATTTATAAAAAACTTTGTTGATAATCCGAATCCGGCATCATTCAGGTATATGATGATGTCGGTAGCCACAGGTATATTTAATGCCCATTTTAAATTCTACAATTCGCTTTTGGTAAACAGGGAAAAGCCGTGGGTTTACCTTTGGGCTAACCTGTTCAATTTTGTGGCTACAGTAGGGTTTTCGCTGGCTGTGCTGATGATGTTCCCCCTTACCCTAGAGGGGCCTATTTGGGGCAGGTTTCTTTCTTGCGCCTGTATTTTTGCATGGTCTTTCATAGCTATCACTTCAAAATATGGCATAGCATTTAAACGGGAATTTATAAAACCGACTTTTACTTTTTGTCTCCCTTTATTATTAACAACTATTTTTCAATGGGTACTGAGCTACTCAGACAGATATATTATAAAACCCCTGTTGTTTAACAAACAGCTGGCAATTTTCGACCTTGCGGTGAGGTTTACGCTTCTTGTAAATTTTTTAATTGACGGCTTAAACGCTGCCATTTCACCCCGCATTTACCATTTATTAAACAATAACGAAGGCAACAAAAATGAAGCTGAGATAAACAAGTATTACAGCAGTTTTAGCCTGGTAGTTTTGCTATTAATACCACTTAATGTTTTAGTGCTGCCTGTTATTTTGCCTCTGTTTATAGGAGATGCAAAATACCTTGACGCCTTTTTATATCTGGGCATAGTATGTGCCGGTTTTGCCACCCGGGGAATGCTCAATGTTTTCTCATTCCCGATTTATTTTAATAAAAAAACCACCAGGCTTATTTATATAAATGCAACTGCTGCTTTTTTACAAATAGCCCTTGGCTATTTGATGATACGATATTTTAAACTGTATGGTGCTGCTTTTACCCAGTTAATAATGAAAGTAGCGCTTATTGGTTTATATGCTTTATTTATAAAAGGTATAGAGCTACCGAAGTTTAATAACGTGAAAATGATTGTGCTTCCTGCGCTTGTTATTATTGCAGAATCAATCCCCGAACTTTTTATACATGAATACGGGCTAAAAATGCACCTTATACATTTACTGGAGGCGGTTACAATCTTTATCCTGGCACTATCCGTTTACAGGCGCGAAATATTTGATTTTGTTAAATTTATTTTCCTGAAAAGCAACAAAAACAGTGTTTAAACTTTACAACTGTTGCTATAGCCTTAACATTTGCATACGTAGAATTAAGTAGATAGGCCATAAAAACCGGCCAAACGTAGCCTACAGTAAGTTAATTATTTATGCAAGAGACAAAGCACTTACCCCTTAAAAAGCACCGCTTATCACCCAGATAAGATTAAATACGAAACCAATAGAAAGACTTATATAAAACATACTATCTTCCGGAATTTAAATAATTGATTATCTGAATGGCATCTATTTATACCAGCCCAGTCAGCATTACCAGGAGGTTTAAACCATCAATCATACTTATATTGATATTTCTGTGCAACAAAGCCATTTATGCACAAACCACTTATGGCACAACAACTGTGGGCGCCAACGGTGGTGGTAGTCAAATGGCTCCCTGTACTGAAATTTTACGCCTCAATGGTTATAATGATGGTACTGCAGGCAGCGTTAATGGTCAAAATTTTGTCTTCAGATTGGGGAATGGCGATTCACTCTTTTTCAATATAAAACGTACCCAACTTGCTATGAGCACTACTACTGCACCAACTACTGCAGCGACAGCCTTTGGGGCATACGGATATACAGGGCTAGCGGGTCAAACTGTTCTTTACCAAACCCATAATGCGCCATTAGACAGCACACATCTGCAATTCAGTAATATTTTGCTGAAAGACCGTTACGGTAACCAAAGAACTGATTTTAAGTTAGTTATTTTTGACGGCGAAAACACCGGGTATTGGGAAAGTATCACTCTAACAGCCCCAATCTCAAACACATGGAATTTCTATGATTCTGTAAGCCAAACAACTCCCGGCTATACCAGGACAATCATATCGGGATTAAATACTTCACTACTTAAATTGACGGGACCACAGCCTTATAACTTTTCGGCTTATATGGATATAGGAGTTTCAATTAACGATCCCACATCTTTTATGGTTGATTTAGATAATAATGGTACCAGTCCGGGCCTCGAAGGAATTGTAATTGGTATTGACAGGAGAATTTCGGGTGTAAATGATACCATTTGCGGTAGCGGGAATATTACCCTCCTGACGCTAAATGCCGCTGCAGGCACTACCTATACCTGGGGGAACCCGGTTATTAACCCGGTTGGAAGTATTACCGGAGCAACTTCGCAAAGTATTGGCACAACAACCATTAGCCAAACGCTCACTAACACAATTCAAAGCCCTGCAATGGCCATTTATACAATAACGCCATCGTCATGCGGTGTCGCAGGCAATACTTTTAATGATACAGTTTTATTGAAGCCATCGGTTTCCGTTCAACTGGGTAATGATACTTCTTTATGCACCGGTCAAAGTTTAGTTCTCCATGCTGGTAATGCGGGGGCTACGTATAGATGGCAGGATAATAGTTCAAATGCCACCTACACCGTTACGGCGGCAGGCAATTATGCAGTAACTGTTACAAATAACTCAGGCTGCACTGGCAGCGATAACATTAACATTACCTATTTGACAGGGCCGCCAACAATAAACCTCGGCAACGATACCACATATTGCGGCGGTTTTACTCGCACTTTGTCATCAGGTTATTCGGGCACTACTTGGTCTACGGGTGTAACCGCCGCACAAATTACCATTAATTCGCCTGGCACTTATTGGGCCAGAATTACAACCGCCTGCGGAACAATTACCGATACTATTGTTATCAATCAAAGCCAGTCCCCAGTTGTTAATTTGGGGAATGATACCTCCTTGTGTACCGGACAAAGCCTGGTTCTTAATGCCGGAAACGCGGGGGCAACTTACAGGTGGCAGAATAATAGTTCAAATGCCACATACAGCGTTACCGTATCGGGCAATTACTCGGTTACTGTTACCAATTCTTCGGGTTGCAGTGCCAGCGATAATATAAATGTTAGCTATGTTTCGGTTCCTCCTGCGGT
>DASZPC010000756.1:0-3363 GCA_035550455.1 Chitinophagales bacterium
ATGGATATAGGCCTGTGGCGCAGCTACTATGGTTATGGCAAACCTAAAATTACCAAGCTATACGATGATAAAGGCTACCTGCTAATGCGCATTGAGTATTTTGATAACGGGCAGGTGCAATATTACCAGAACGTAAAAAGCCCGATGTTTGGCAATAAGGAGCGGAACATAAGTATGGACCGCCACGGCGAGGTAGTGAAAATATATGTGGAGGATTCGGTACTGGTGCTGCAAAAAGGCCAGGAAACCGAGAAGATTGGCGAGAATATATTTTTAGAAAAGCACCATTAACCGGCTGCTTACTGCGCTTTTTCAACCCGCATGCCAATGCTTTTGATTTTAGGCAAGGGGTTTACGCGCATATCCTGTTCAATGGTAAATGAATATTTCCCTTTTTCGGGAAAAATAGCATTCATTTGGATAGGGGCCTGGTAGTCGCAATTATCGCCCAGGCAGCTTGCGTACCAGTGGCCATCGGGACCAGAAAGCACAATGTTTACCCGTTTTTCAAAATTCTTACCATCGGGAAAAGTGGTTTTTATTTTCACCCACAAGTTTCGCCAGTCGAATTGAAAAGAGTGGCGCACATTTACGAAAACATTATAGTGTTGTGTGGTATCGGTAACATCAACGGTAAAGGTTTTGCCATCAGCGTAATCCCAGTTGTAAGCGGTAATTTGTTGGTTTTCTTCCATTACCCGCGTTTTATCGCAGGCGGAGAGGAGCAGGCTGACAATTAGAATGCAGCAAAAAAAGTAGCTTGATTTTTTCATCATTACTTTTTCTTATCGCGCTTGTTGTTGCGGTTGCGGTTTTTGTTTTGACGGCGTTTTTTTCGTTCTTTTTCCTCCAAGGTGGCAATGGTTACCTGGCCAACTAAATCCTCGTGCTTAGACTCGTCAACTTTTGTTTCTTCCACCAAGGCAAAATCATCAAGGCTCTTGGGTTTTTTGCCGTTTTTGTTCATCCACAAAAGTTCTTTGACATCTTCGATTTCGAGCTTGATAAAATTGCCGCGCCGCGCTTCGTATTCGTAGCACATTTGCTTTTTGAGGATTTCAGTTTTCTTCAAAAAAGCAACGCCTTCTTCGGTTTCAATTTTATCGGCGCCTTTGGGGAAATTGCGCAACGCATCGTTATAAGTGTCCAGTTCATAATTGAGGCAGCATTTAAGCCTGCCGCACTGGCCGCTTAGCTTATCGGTATTAATGGCCAGGTTTTGGTAACGCACTGTTTGGGTGGTAACCGATTTGAAATCGTTAAGCCATGTAGAGCAGCAGAGTTCGCGGCCGCAGGTACCTATGCCACCTATACGCCCGGCTTCCTGGCGGGCGCCAATTTGGCGCATTTCAATTTTAACCTTGAATTCGCGGGCATACACCTTTACCAGTTCGCGGAAATCAACGCGGTCATCGGCAGTATAGTAAATGGTTACTTTTTTGTTATCGCCCTGATATTCGATATCGCCGATTTTCATTTCCAGGTTCATAGAACGGGCTACAGCGCGGGCACGCACCATGGTTTCGTTTTCTTTGGCGCGGATTTCAGCTACGGTTTTAATATCCTGCTCGCTGGCAGTGCGGAGTATGTTGCGGATGGTATCGTCGCGCTCGGTAATACGGCGCTTTTTCATCTGGCTTTTTACCAACTCGCCCTGCAGGCTTACCTCGCCTACATCGTAGCCCTGGGCAGCCTCAACGGCTACCAGCATACCTTTGTGCAGCTCAAAATTGCCGGTGTTTCGGTAAAACCCTTTACGGGCGCCTTTTTTAAAGCTAACCTCAACTATGTTAAAGTTTTCATTAAAGGAAATCGGCATACCGGAAAACCAATCGAGCACATTCATGCGGCTACAGCCGCCCGAGGTGCACCCCCCTGTATGTTGATTTGCAGCAATAACGCCGCTTTTAGCAGTAGTACAAACTGAACATCCCATATATCAACAACCTTTTGCGTGTGCAAAAGGCACCCTTTTAAATTGTTAATAACTAAACGAAACTAACAGAAATTTTGGTTTGTGGAAATTGCAGGCAGCCATTTGTCCTGCTGCTGGTAAAACCCGGGTGAAAAACGGGGATGCTTAACATAAAATTTACACTACGCAATGCAACCCTAAAAAGTTAACACGTTTTAAATAAAAATCTATATTTAAACCTGAAAAGCATTTTTCACAACCAAATACCCTGACATGAAAAGACACCCCATGCTGCTGTTCGCGCTGGTTTTGTTTTATGTACAAAGCGCAACGGCAGGCGACCCTGTTACCACCAAACAAATTGAAGGAAGCTGGACAATTAAAGATGTACAGGTTTCGAACATAAAAGGCAAAGTGAGCCAGTGTTACCTGTGCGATTTATACCGCAACAGCACCAAACTTGTTTTTAATGCCGATGGCGAGGTTAGCTACGAAAATAACAATAACCCTACCCAGGTTTTTTATGCTGTACAAAACGGTAAACTAGCCATGTACACTGCTGCCATACCGGCTGCTAAATTATGGACCGGTAGCGGTACCAATACAGGTAAAGAGGATGAGCCGGTTTATTTCGGCCTTTCTATGAAAGGTAATACCCTGATAATGGTTTATCAAAGCCCGGGCGCCGGCATTACTGAAACTTATACCCTTACCCATTAATAAAAAATTATGAAGAAATTTTATGCTGTTTGTACTGCCCTGCTTACAACGGTGGTTATATTAAATGCACAGAACGTAAATTTACAAGTATATATTACACAATTACAGCGCACAGCTTACAGCGATTGCGCTTTTTGCGGCTCGCCGGACCCAACCTGGATTGTACGCGGTACTGACAATGGAACCGGCTCGGTGGTTTCAAGCAATTGTTTTCACTACGATGAAATGGTGGCTACTATATGGGATATTCCCGATTACCAGATTGTGAACCATGCAAGCACTAATGCCACCACTTTCACCCTGGGCCTTTCAGATGCCTTTGAAAAGAGTTGCAGTAATAACGTTTGCACTTATCAATCGTACAACTTTTTTACCTGTTTCCCTTCGGTAAACGGGGATGACCGCCGCTGCCAGAATACCAGCATGGTGGTTGAAAATTTCAGGACCTACTCGCCCTGCCAATGGCACACTGCGTGGTCAAGCTGGTGTGGTAGCTATAGCTTCCAGTACTCATTCTACTGGTCGTTTGATTATGCCCCCACCTTATTAGTTCAACCTATTTCAAGTATCAACGCCTGTATAGGTAACCCTTACACACTGTCAGTTGTGGCAGCTACTGATGCCTATGGATGGAGTACTGGCGTAAATTACCAGTGGCAAATTTCAAACAGCACTGCCTGCCCGGGTACAGGCTGGACGAACATAACCAATGCAACTTCTTCTACTTA
>DASZPC010000757.1:0-4094 GCA_035550455.1 Chitinophagales bacterium
AGCATTTTTACTGGACCGCAATGGGGTTATTGTTGCTGCTAACCTGCGTGGCCCTGCGCTTGAAGAAAAAATTGCCGAGGTGATAAGCCAGTAGCAACAGAATACATCATCGTTTTTTATCCTTCGTCTGTTTGAGATTGAATTATCTTAGCCAAACCATGCACAATATTAGCCGGGTATTGGTTTCTGCAATGCTAGTTCTGTTTTTTCAATATACCATTGCCCAAAGCGACAGTACCGGCTTTACCGGTTTTAAAGTGGTTAAAAGTTCAGAAACAGTGGGGGTTTTAAAGGTTAACCCCATTCCGCTGCTGGAAGGGCAAATACCGGTTTGTGGCGAGTTGCGTATTGAATACGAACAAATGCTGGCCAAACGACAATCGCTTACCATTGGTGTTTCGTACAATTATCCCAATTTCTTCCTGTTGGCTTTTGGGGGCAACATGCATAACCATTATGGCAGCTTTTACAGTAATTACAGCATGCGTGGCGCCCGGGTTATGCTGGGCTACCGTTATTACCCATTAGATGAAGATGAAGCCCCCGAAGGGTTTTATTTTGGCCCTTTTATTTCGTACAACTTTGTTGACTTTAAGGATAAGCACAGCAAAGACTATGAAATAATCAACTACTTCGATGCCTGTGGTATTGTTGGCTACCAGGTAATGGCCGATAAGTTTTCTTTCGATGTGTTTGGCGGCCTTGGCTACCGCAACAATTTTGTAGTAAATGAGCAATACCCCTTCAACCGGTATTACGACAGGTCTGTTGTTTCACCCTTTAAATGGTTCGAGCATGTGAAAATTGCACTGCAATTTAACTTCGGCTATGTTTTTTAATTATTCGTTGGGGTGGTAAATGCGTTCGGCGTGTTTGTAGGCCCAGTCTTTACTCAAGCTTTCCTCCTTGGTTTTTTCATGCACATAAAGTTGCATTTGGTCGGTGTAATGTTCAGCGCCCGGGGTATTGCTGCTGCCGTAGGCGTTAATAGTGCGTATAACAGGCCCATCTTTTGTAAACCTTGCCAATAACACGTACGAATCGCCTGCATCAACGGCAATTTGCCCGTTGCCAATGTTGTGCCCGTATTTAGCATCCCACATATCGGGGCCACCGTTGGTGGGCAGGCTTATGTTGCCGCGCACATGGCGCTGGTAATCGCCAAGTGGTACATTTAGTTTGCCGTAATCATGCAGCATATCTTCTTTTACCTGTTTAATGCCTTTAACAAAGTATTGGATTTTTGCATCCCTGTCGCGGGCAAAAAGCATATCCATACTATCGTTTATGTGGAAGTAAGAGTTGTATAGGAACCGGTAAACCAGTGTGGCATTGGTATCGGCAATACTTCCCTCGCGGTTTACGCCCCATTGCTTAATAATGTGTATGGCATCGGCAATATCCGGATGGTCTTTCTCGCTTAAGTGGAAAATATCTTCCATATCAAAATGCTTGAAAGGTGCTATTACGGTTTGCGGATAATGTATGTCGTATTTTATTTTCAGGAAATCGTTCCAGCTAACTTTTTTGTAATTTTTTATCATTTCGTAAAAACGCAGGCTGCGGTTGGTTTGGTTGGTTTCGTAGCTTACGTTTTTTTGTATGCGAAGCGGTACCGGGTTCTCGGCGCTGTCGGTCATACTATAGGCTGTGTTGTTGGTGTTAAATACATAACCCGATTTAGGGCAAAGCACCTGTGGCAGCGAATCGTAGGGAAGAAACTGTGTCCACAAAGTTTTTTTGGTGTTGCCCGGTACCGTACTTTTCCAGTTATAGCCATCGGCCCTTAACGGCATTGCGCCATTGCTAACACAGTAAATGGTATCGTATTTATCGGCATAAGTAATGTTTTGGTTAACAATGCCCTCCATGCCTATGGCGTTGCGGAACTCGGTAAAATTGCGCGCCTTGTTCATTTTATACCATTCCTCTACCGACTTGATGGTCATGTTAGAAGCCAGCCTGATGGCAAACATTCCTTTCTTATTAATGTAGGTAGCGCCATATATGCTCCACCATTTCTTTTTCCCAATGCTAAGTATAAACTTATGCTTATCGCGGTGCTTGGCAAGGTTTACGGTTAAATGTGCTGTACTAACTTCCAGCGGGTACGAAACCCCGTCCACCAGGTAATGGTTTTTCTTTTTAGGGTCGGGCTGAAGCTGATAAACATCAATGGCATCGAAATAGTTGGTGGTATGCGCCCAGCCTAAATTTTCATTTACCCCATGAAAGATGGACACTGCGCCATGAAAGGTGGAGCCAATAATATTCAGCCCCTCATCGCTGTGCAGGTGGGCCTCATACCAACTCATAGGGCCTTGTAAAGGTTGGTGGGCATTTACATCCAGGTACACGTTGCCATCGGCAGTTATGTTCGAGTCCATAGCCAGTGCATTGCTCCCCCTTGCGTTTTTGTTGTAATCAAGTGTGGGCACACTACCACCCACCACTTCGGTTAGGGCTTTGTCAACACCGGTCATCAGTGCCATACTCATCATATAGCCCGCAATAAAATCGGTAGGCTGTATAGGGAGCAGCGATTTAGACACAATTCTTTCAGGGTGTTTTTTCACATAATCGTTGCCGGCAGCAGCACCGGCTTCTAATAGTGCCCGTGTTTCGGGGCTAAGGTCGGTTTCGTAATGCGATTTGATAAAATCGGGCACGCCCAGCAATTGCACGGCATAATCAATTTTCACCCCCTCAATACCCATCATCAATCCCAGCTTGCCACGCGCGAGCAAAAGGCCCCATTGTACGGTGTTAAAATCGTCTTCGCAGGCAGCGTAAACAAGCCCGTAGGCGCAATCGGCATCGGTTTTACCGAATATGTGCGGTACGCCAAAGCTATCGCGCACTATCTCTACATGGTATTGTTTTGAGCTTTGGGCAAAAAGAGATACCGACAGCACCAGCGCTGTAATAAAAGGGAAGATTTTTTTCATGTGAGGCCTGAAGTTTTTTTGAGATGGGCGAATGTAGGTAAAACTGAAATTGCTATCAGTTTATGGCTTAAATAAATTATTCGCCTACCCGCGAAATTATCGCTGCATGGAGTATGGCAGTTAAGCTATCTTATTACCCTAAAATATCAACCTTTTTCTTACAGCGTTCAATGGAGTCGCGGGCAGCATCAACAACCTTGTTATCGAGGGTGTTTTTAACGCAGTTTTTATAGGCTTCAATGGCTTCGTTTAGTTTGTTCTGCGCTTCGTACATAATGCCAAACTCGTTGTAAATGGTACCTTTATTAATGCCTGGCACGGTAAGGGCTTTGTTCAATAATGCAGTTAGCTCGTCCCATTTTTGCAGGGTTGAAAGCACAATAGCATAATTATAATATCCGGCATGATAGCCCGGTGCAAACTCAATAGCCTGCTTGTAATATTTTTCGGCCTCTGGGTAGTCTTTGTACTTGGTTTCGTAAATCCAGCCCATGTGGTTGTAGGCCTTGCCAAATTCGGGCATTTCCTGGGTAATGGCGGTTAGTTTGCTAAGGGCCTCGCCAATTTTTTGATCTGCAATTAGCCTGTCGGCCTCCATAAACAGGTCTTCCATGCGCATCCGTAGGTTTTCGTTCATTGTTTTGGTATTGGGTTTAGGCAAACCTACAAAAGTTTGACACTTAAATTATCAACTATTTTTTGGGGTTTTTGGGCTGTTTTTGGATAATACCCAAATATAGCGGTGCTGTGCGAATTTTACGCAATTCTTGTCATGGGCAAGTATGTTCTATTTCTTGAAATTCATTGCTTAAGTGCATTAAAGTCAATTACTTATGTGGTTTTAGATGCATTTTCGCCCTTTTTGCAGGTAATTCCACCCATCTTGTACAAATAAGTATAATGATTTTGTAATCAGCCTGTTAACCGAGACTTTTTGGGTGTTTACACACTTTTTTTTCCACAGGATATTTGTTAAAGAAAAGCAAAATATTGAAACTTCTCCGTTACTTCGTAATGCGATAACCTATTTCTTAACCAAATAATAACTTTATGAAAAAACAGGTACTCAATGCTGCCTTTGCGGTGTTGATGGTGTTTTCATTCATTTGGGCGAATGGCCAAACCACCAACATTATTCAGGGGACA
>DASZPC010000758.1:0-18215 GCA_035550455.1 Chitinophagales bacterium
AGCGGTTCATTTTTCACCAACTCCTGCAAACTCATAATGCCCTCCAGTATTTGTTCAGGGCGCGGGGGGCAACCCGGCACATATACATCAACCGGAATAATTTTATCAATACCCTGCAATACCGAATATGTATCAAAAATACCACCTGAACAGGCACAGGCCCCTACTGAAATTACCCAGCGCGGCTCGGCCATTTGTTCATAAACCTGCCGCAACACAGGCCCCATTTTTTTGGCAATAGTACCCATTACCATCAGCATATCGGCCTGGCGGGGTGAAAAACTCGGCCTTTCAGAACCAAACCTGGCCAAATCGTAATGCGAAGCCATAGTGGCCATAAACTCAATACCACAGCATGAGGTGGCAAACGGCAACGGCCATAGTGATTTTGAACGCGCAAGGCCTATTACTTTGTCAATTTGAGTAACAAAGAACCCTTCCCCTTGTATGCCGGGAGGCGCTTCCACCATTTTTATTTCATTGCTCATTATCTACTCCTTCTTTTGCTGCAAATTTACTCAATCTCCTATGGTAATTCCACTTTATAACATCCGTTAAGGCTTTGCCTATTCCCAATCAAGGGCGCCTTTTTTAATAATATAAAAGAACCCTATCAACAGGAGGCTCATAAACATTACCATTTTCCAAAGCCCGTCGAACCCCATGCCCCTGAAATTAACCGCCCATGGATAAAGGAATATTACTTCCACATCGAACAAAACAAATAGTATAGCTACCAGGAAATATTTTACTGAAAACGGGATACGGGCGTTGCCATATTGGGTAACACCACACTCAAAGTTGGCATCCTTGTTTTTTGAATGGCGGTGGGGGCCTACAAAATGCGAAATAGCAATAGTGCCAAATACAAATACCGTAACAAAAATAAACTGTATTAAAATTGGCAGGTAGTCAATATTGCTGGTCATATTGGAACTTTGATGGCAGAAAACACTAAAACGACGGCAAAAATAAGGTTCTGCGTTACATTCACTATTAAATTGCCAACAAAATGTTGGCTATTCTGTCCAAAAACCCTTTGAAGTTTAATCAGGCTGAACCCCGGTTACTTCAACCAGGAATTTTTCGTCGAAAGCGCCTAAATCAGCTGCGGCCTGGTTGCTTAACTTTACTATCACCTCACGGCTGGCATCGGCCTGCGGAACCCGGCCTACCACTTTTACATATACCGTCTTTTTGTTCATAAGGTTAGTTACCCTTAGCACCGTTCCGGCTTCTGCACCGTTGTAAAGGGCCAGGTAAGGGTTCCCGGTAGTGGTTTCGGCAAGGTAGTTGGCAGCGCCTTTGTTCTTTGCCATTTTTACACCATGCGCCCCATATTGGTTAAAAAGCGCGGCATAATCATCCGGATTAGCGGAGTTAGACCTTATTGAAAAAGATGGCGCAGTAGCCGCCGGAACCTCTGTATTACGCACCGGTTCGGGATTATCTTCGCCTATTGAGGCAACCGCTACATTATCATCAGGTGGATTATTCCTTACCCGGATATCTTCTTCCCGGTAGGGCGTTTCAGGGGTAGAGGCAACCGTTGCAGGCCTGGCAGGGGTAACCGGCCTGACAGTTGATTTAGCATCCGCAGTTAAAACCGGAACACTTATATTTTGTCCAATCCTTATGCCACTTTTGGCGGTAAGGCCGGGGTTTGCTTCCAACAATTCACTTAGTTTTATATGGTATTGGCGGCAAATAGAATATAGTGTTTCGCCCTTCTTAACCGTATGTTTTTCAGGTTTGCCCGATGCCATTGTTTGCAAAGAGAACAGGGCTATGGCAAAAACCATTAAAAGAATCCTTTTCATGTTTAAAGTTTTATTTTCACCCTGCAAAGTTACCGCCGCCTAAACACAAGCATGTTCCCGATTCGACACATAGTAACAGCCCTTGCATTGGTTCTGTTCAGTATTATAAACACACAAGCACAGCAGAAAATTGTGTATGAATACCAGATTCATGATGAAATTGGGCCTGCTATGGACCGGCTTACCAAATCGGCCATTGACGAGGCGGAGAAACAGCATGCGGCATACGTACTTATTGATATGGACACATACGGGGGCCTGATTGATGCCGCCGACCATATTAGGACAGCATTGCTTAAAACCCCTATCCCCACCATTGTATTTATCAGGAACAATGCTGCCTCGGCAGGGGCGCTTATTTCCATAGCCTGCGATTCAATTTATATGTCGCCGGGCTCAACCATAGGTGCAGCCTCGGTGGTAAACCAGCAAGGCGAACTAATGCCTGAAAAGTACCAAAGCTATATGCGCAAAAAAATGCGCGCCACAGCCGAGGAAACCCACCGTAACCCTTTAATTGCTGAGGGGATGACAGATGAAAACCTTGAAATTGACTCTATTAAACCCAAGGGCAAAATTGTAACCTTTAGTGTAAGCGAGGCTATTAAATACGGCTACTGCAACGGCGAGGTAAACAGCCCTGAAGAGATACTGCCCAAGCTAAGCGGCGGCCCTTATGTAATTGTAAAACACCACATTTCTGTTATTGAGGCGCTGGCGCTTTGGCTGATTAACCCTGCTGTATCAGGAGTATTATTGCTGCTTATTTTTGGCGGTATTTATTTTGAGTTTAAAGCGCCCGGCGCCTTCTTCCCTATCGGGGTTTCAATTGCTGCCGCCCTGCTGTATTTTGCCCCGCTTTATCTGGAAGGCCTTGCCGCCAATTGGGAGATAGTAATGTTTATAATAGGCCTTGTGCTGGTGATAGTTGAAATTTTTGTTACCCCCGGTTCGGTAGTAATTGGGGTACTTGGTATATTATTTACTATTTCGGGGCTGGCACTGGCGTTGGTAAGAAACATAAATTTCGACTTTACCTTTGTGCCCAAAGGGGCGGTTGGGTATGCCTTTCTGATGGTTGCTGTGGCTATGGCTATCCCGCTTATTTTAATAATTGCTTTTGGTAAAAAGCTTTTTGATTCGGCACTTTTTCACAAAATGAGCGCAGTGGCCGAAATGAAAACTACAGAGGGCTTTTCAATAAAAGAAAATTCTTTGCAGCAATTAACCGGTGCAACCGGTACGGCATTGACTAACCTACGCCCTGCCGGCAGGGTGGAAATAAACAATGAGCAATACGATTGCATTACCGATGGCGGCTTTATTGAAAAAGGGAACACAGTAAAAGTGCTTAGGGTGCAGGCAAAGTATTTGGTGGTAACGAAAACGGGGTGATATGTGATTTAAAATTTCGGATTGAGGACTGGAGAAATAAAAAGCACTGATTTTACATGAAAGTAATAGGCATTATTCCATCGCGGTACGGTTCAACCAGGTTTCCGGGCAAACCTTTGGCCGATATGATGGGTAAAACCATGATACGGCGGGTTTATGAGCGGGCCATTAAGGCTAAAATGTTAGATTGGCTGGTGGTGGCTACTGATGATGAACGGATTATGCATGAGGTAAAAAATTTTGGCGGAAGGGCAGTAATGACCTCGCCAGAACACCTGAATGGAACTGAACGCTGTGCTGAAGTGGCCGAACAGTTTAATGCCGAGGTGGTGATTAATGTGCAAGGCGATGAACCATTTATTGACCCCGCACAAATTGACCTGCTGGCCAACCTTTTTAAGAACAATATTGAAATTGCAACACTCATAAAGGAACAACCGCTCAATGAAGAATTGCAAAACCCGGCAAGGGTAAAGGTGGTGGTAAATAAGAACATGGAAGCGCTTTATTTTAGCCGGAGCCTTATCCCCTTTTTACGCGACCACCCGCATTTCAGTATTCATGGGTTTAATGCAAACAAAAATAAAGCCTTACAACATGAATTAAACGGTACGGCGGTAAAGCACATCTTCTATAAACACATAGGCATTTATGGTTACCGTAAAGATGTTTTGCGGCAAATTGTAAAATTGGCGCCATCCCCTCTTGAAGAAGCCGAGAACCTGGAACAACTACGCTGGCTCGAAAACGGCTACAAAATTAAATGTGCAGTAACCGATTACGACCCGGTTAGTATTGACACCCCCGATGATTTACAGGTAGCCTTAAAAAGTGTAAAGAAATTTAAGTAAGATGATTTGCCTTTATTCTACGCATCAAACTCCTTAAAGCTTTTCTTGATGATGTTTACACAATCATCAATCTGCTCTTTGGTTATGCATAGCGGCGGCGCCAGGCGGATAATATAATGATGGGTGGGTTTAGCCAGCAGGCCGTTCTCCATCAGTTTCATGCACAGGTTCCAGGCATAGGCCTGGTCGTCGGTATTAATAACAATAGCGTTCAAAAGGCCTTTTCCGCGTATTTCCTTAATAGCAGGATGCTTTATTTTGGCAAGCTCGGTACGGAAATATTTGCCTAAATAAAAAGCATTATAAACCAGGTTTTCGTCTTTAATAACTTGTAAAGCAGCCATAGCCACCTTACAAGCAAGCGGGTTGCCGCCGTAAGTTGAGCCGTGTTCGCCGGGTTTAATGGTAAGCATAATTTCATCATCGCACAGCACCGCCGAAACCGGCAGGGTGCCGCCGCTCAGTGCCTTGCCCAGTAAAAGAATATCAGGACGCACCTCTTCCCAATCGCAGGCCAGCATTTTACCGGTGCGGCCAAGCCCGGTTTGTATCTCATCGGCTATAAAAAGCACGTTAGCCTTTTCGCACAGGTATTTTGCCTTGGCCAAATAGTTTTCATCAGGAACTACCACACCGGCCTCGCCCTGTATAGGCTCTACCATAAAGGCGGCCACATCTTTATCTTCCAAAGCAGCGCCAAGTGCTTTCAGGTCGTTATAAGGTACGGAGACAAAGTTAGGAACATAGGGGCCAAAGCCTTTATAACTATCGGGGTCGGTACTGGCCGAAATAGCCAGCAATGTACGCCCGTGGAAATTACCTTCAGGTACTATTATTTTGGCCTGGTTTTCCTTTACGCCTTTTACGTCGTAAGCCCAACGGCGTGCCAGTTTAATACCGGTTTCAACCGCTTCTACACCGCTGTTCATAGGTAACACCTTATCATAGCCAAAATAACCGGTAATGTATTTTTCGTACTCGCCCAGCACATTATTATAAAAAGCGCGCGAGGTAAGCGTAAGCTTTTCAGCCTGCTTTTTTAACACATCCACTATTAACTGGTGGCAATGCCCCTGGTTAACTGCAGAATAGGCAGAAAGGAAATCGTAATAACGTTTGCCATCCACGTCCCATACGTATACGCCCCTGCCCCGTTCCAATACTACTGGCAGTGGGTGGTAATTATGGGCGCCATGGCGCTCCTCAAGTTCCATCAAATGCTCGGCCCTGGTTACAGTGGTATCTGCTGTCATTGCTAAAAAATTTAGGTGCAAAAATAATGAATACGTTTTAAAACGGCTTTTAGCCTATCTTTTTAGTAGGATAGACTTGGCAGTTGCACTCACGGTTGCCTCAAAAAAATATTCTGAAAATTTACTTTCGGGCATATACTATTCTTGTTAACGGTTCGTTTGGCGGCCGCTAAACGGCAGGGTTATACCACTTTTAAATAGTAAAACACTCCCAGTTACCGGTTAACTGCTTTCGGCTTTCCGCAAAATTTATTGCGGGTATTATCATTGGCAAGAACAAATCAACTTTTATATTTGGAAGTAAAACCCTGCACTTGAACTCAGCTATTGGACTGGAAGCCCTCTTCGAGTTTGCCAACGAAGGCATATTAATAACCAATCAAAATGGGGAAATTGTAAGAATTAACCCCGCAGCCGAGCGTTTGTTTGGCTATGAAAAAAGTGAGCTCCTGGGGCAAAAAATTGAGGTGCTAATCCCTTCTAAACTTGCCGGCACACATGTCAAACACCGCGAAAATTTCAACCAACACCCCCAGCCAAGGGCAATGGGCCAGGGCATGGACCTTTATGGGCAACGTAAAGACGGCTCGGTTTTACCCGTAGAAGTAAGCCTTAGCCCTTATGAATCTGATAAAGGTAGGTTTGTTATAGCTTTTATTATTGACATCAGGGTCAGAAAAGAGCAATCAGAAGCCCTGCGTAAAAACCATGAGCAGCTTGAATATTACACCGAAGAATTAAAAGCCTCGAACGCAGAACTCGAAAACTTTGCCTATATCTCCTCCCACGATTTACAGGAACCCCTGCGCAAAATCCGCTCCTTCGGCGACCGCCTTAAAATAAGCGATGGCGATAAACTTTCAGAGCAGGGCAAAGATTATCTTAACCGGATGTTGAATGCCTCGGTAAGGATGCAGGACCTGATAAGCGATTTGCTCACCTTTTCGCGCCTTTCAACCCGTGCCAAGCCTTTTGAACAGGTTAACCTCAGCAATGTTTTGCGCGATGTGCTTTCAGACATGGAAGTTACTATCGAAGAAACCGGTGCAAAAATCGAAGTAGCCAAACTGCCCGTTATTGCGGCCGAGCCTACACAAATGCGCCAGTTGTTCCAAAACCTTATATCCAATGCCATTAAATTCAGAAAGGACGGCGAACAACCGGTTATAAAAATAGGCGCAAGGCTTATTTTAAACCCTGAAAACAACAACGAAGAAACTATAGAACTAAGCTTTGCCGATAACGGTATTGGGTTCGATGAAAAATATAACGACCGCATTTTTAATATTTTCCAAAGGCTTGAAGGCCGAAAATATGAAGGCAGCGGTATTGGCCTCGCCATTTGCCGTAAAATTTGCATTAGGCATGGTGGCAATATAATTGCCCGCAGCACTCCCGGTAGCGGAACCACCTTTATTGTTACACTGCCTAAACTTCATGCTTAAAGATAAACCCACATGTACTATGAAAAGCCAAAACCCCATTGAAATTCTAATTGCCGACGATGACGCCGAAGACCGGATGCTGATTATAGATGCACTGAAAGAAAACCGGCTGCGCAACAACATCCAAACAGTTGAAAATGGCGAAGAATTAATGGAATACCTGCGTAACACCGGTAAATATACCGACAGGCAAAAATACCCCCGGCCCGGTATTTTATTACTTGACCTGAACATGCCCAAAAAAGATGGCCGCGAAGTTTTGAAAGAAATAAGGGCCGATGAGCAGTTAAAAGGCCTGCCCATTATTATCCTTACCACCTCCAAAGCCGAAGAGGATATATTAAAAACCTACAACCTGGGGGTCAACTCTTTTATTACAAAACCGGTGCATTTTACAGCAATGGTAGATATAATGAAAACCCTTAATAAATTCTGGCTGGAGATTGTAGAACTTCCGCTGGCAAACCGTTAATGGAACGTTTGGTAAAAATATTACTGGTTGAAGACGATGAAGACGATTATGTCATTTTCAAAGATGCCATCGCCCATATTGACCACTATCAATATCAACTTCAGTGGGCAGAAAGCTATAAACAAGGGATGGAACTGGCCAACGAACGCAAGCATGATGTATATGTGATCGACTTCAGGCTGGGGGCCGAAACTGGTCTTGATTTAATACGGGAGGCCATAAAAAATGGCAACAACGCCCCCTTTATCCTCCTTACTGGCCAAAATGATGTTGAAACCGATTTTGAAGCCCTGGAGGCTGGTGCTGCTGATTACCTTGTTAAAGGGGCTTTTACCCCGCAGCACCTGGAACGCGCCATACGCTACAGCATTGCACAGGCCAACCACTTAAAAGAAATAAAAAGGCTGAATACTACCCTTGAACAGCGTGTTAAAGACCGCACCCTGGTACTGGAAGAAGCTATGCTTGAACTGCACGAATCGCGCAAAAACCTTTCTATGGCGCTTGAACGCGAAAAAGAAATAAGCGAATTAAAGTCGCGCTTTGTGTCTATGGCTTCACATGAATTCCGCACGCCGCTTACCGCTATATTATCTTCGCTTTCGCTTATTGCAAAATACAACGACCTTGGCGAAAAAGAAAAACTGCTCAGGCACATTGATAAGATTAAATATTCCGTGCATAACCTTACCGAACTGCTCGGCGACATCCTTTCAGTTAGCAGGCTTGAGGAAGGCAAAATACATGTAACCCTTGAGCAAATAAACCTACCCGCGCAAATGAAAGCGCTTATAGAGGAGTTGCAGTCAACGGCAAAACCCAACCAACCTATACAATATAGCCACAGCGGCCGTGAGCAAATAACCTGCGACAAAAAAATAATAAGGCACATTGCCAATAACCTTATATCAAATGCCATCAAATTTTCGCCCGAAGGCAAACCGATATTTGTGATCACCATAGCCGATAATAATGGACTGGAGTTAAAGGTACAAGACCAGGGCATAGGCATTTCAGAAGAAGATCAGAAACACCTTTTCGAGCGCTTTTTCCGTGCCAAAAACGCCACTAATATTCAGGGTACCGGGCTTGGGCTAAACATCTCTATACAGTATACTAAATTACTGGGGGGTACTATCGAAGCCCAAAGCGAACTAAACAAAGGCACCACATTTACCTTAAAATTGCCCTGCCGACATGGGGCCGAGTTACCTAATTAAATAATATGGGCAACACAGCTAATCCTGCTAAAGAGGAAACCCCGTCAGCATATTTCTGGTCGTTAAGAGAACAGGAAGTAATGGCCGGTTTAAAAACCGATATTACTGGCCTCACCTCTAAAGAGGCTGAAGACCGGCTAAAAAAATCAGGTTCAAAAAACGTAGGCTCCAACCCCATTTTAGCCAATGTAATACTCCTGTTAAAACAATTCAAAAGCCCGGTAATACTTATACTATTATTTGCAGGCATTCTCTCCTTTTTCCTTTCAGATAGTGCCGATGGAATTATTATTTTATGCATAGTACTGGCAAGCGGCTTACTGGGGTTTTGGCAGGAGTTGGGGGCCACTAATGCCATAAAAAAACTACTAGCCGTAATTGCCATAAAAGTTCATGTATTACGCGATGGTGCACCAAAAGATATCCCGGTAAAAGAAATAGTGCCCGGCGATATAGTAGTGTTTTCGGCCGGCGATGTAATACCCGGCGACTGCCTCCTGGTAACCTCAAAAGACCTCTTTGTTAACGAGTCAGCCCTAACCGGCGAGTCTTTTCCTGCCGAGAAACAGCAAGGCACCCTGCCCCCCGATGCATCGCTTGTTAAACGCACCAACTGTCTTTTTATGGGTACCCATGTTATCAGCGGCACGGCTACTGCTGTAGTGGTAAAAACAGGCAACGAAACAGAATTTGGCCAATTATCTGTAAAGTTGAAACTTCAGCCCCAGGAAACCGATTTTGAAAGGGGCATACGCAGGTTCGGTAATTTACTGGCCCAAATAACATTGCTGCTTGTATTTTTCATTTTCGCAGCCAATGTTTTCTTCCATAAACCTGTATTGGAAGCATTCCTTTTCTCATTAGCAATAGCTATTGGGCTCACTCCACAGCTTTTGCCCGCTATTATCAGTGTAAACCTGTCGTACGGCGCCCGTAAAATGGCCGAAAAAAATGTAATTGTAAAAGTGCTTGAGTCGATAGAAAACTTTGGCAGTATGAACGTTCTCTGTTCAGATAAAACAGGAACACTTACCGAGGGGGTAGTACAGGTTCACAGCACTACCGATTGTGCCGGCAAGCCTAATGATAAGGTAATGCGTTACGCCTATTTAAATGCCGCTTTGCAAACAGGTTTTGCAAATCCGATTGATTTAGCGCTAAGGCAAACAGCCTCCCCTCCAGATATTTCCGGGTATATAAAAGTTGATGAGGTTCCATATGATTTTATAAGGAAACGCCTCAGCATCTTAGTACAAAATAACGGCACAGGTATAATCATTACCAAAGGGGCCCTAACCAATGTACTGGACGCCTGTAGTATGGCAGATTTACCTGGAGGTACAATGGCTATTACTACAGAAGTTAAAAACAACCTGCTTCAGCAATTTGAAACATTAAGCCAACAAGGGTGCAGGGTACTGGGCATAGCAATAAAAGACAATAACGGCAAAACCAGCATCACTAAGGAAGATGAAAAAGATATGACCTTCCTGGGGTTCCTCTCGTTTAACGACCCTCCAAAAGCAGGCATAACAAAAACCCTTGCCGATTTAAAATCACTTGGTATTGACCTGAAAATAATAACCGGTGACAATGCCGCCATTGCTGCCTATGTAAGTAAGCAGGTTGGAATTGACCACGGCGAAATATTAACCGGTGCGCAAATGATGCAGATGAATGATGCTGCCCTGATACAACGTGCCAATACAGTAGCAGTTTTTGCAGAAGTAGAACCCAACCAAAAAGAGCGTATTATACTGGCCCTTAAAAAATCGGGAAATGTTGTTGGTTATATGGGCGATGGTATAAACGATGCTTCGGCTTTACACGCTGCCGACGTGGGAATATCGGTGGATAGTGCTGTAGATGCAGCCAAAGAGGCAGCGCATATCGTACTGCTTGAAAAAACACTCGATGCCCTTATTTCAGGTGTACGCGAAGGGCGCAGAACTTTTTCTAATACCCTTAAATATATTTTCATGGCCACCAGTGCCAACTTTGGCAATATGTTCAGCATGGCAGGCGCATCGCTTTTCCTTCCGTTCATTCCGCTTTTACCTACCCAGATTCTGCTAATGAATTTACTTACCGATTTTCCTGAAATGACAATTGCTACCGATAGTGTAGATGAAGAAATGATAACCAAGCCACGAAAATGGGACATTAAGTTTATCCGTAGCTTCATGTTTGTATTTGGCCCTATCAGTTCCTTATTCGACTACCTTACTTTTGGCATGTTGTTATACATATTACACGCAAACACTATGCAGTTCCGTACAGGGTGGTTCCTTGAATCAGTTATTTCAGCAGCACTTATTGTGCTTGTGGTACGTACACGAAAACCGTTTATAGTCAGCAAACCTGGCAAGTACCTTTTAATTACCACTGTTATTATCATAATTTCAACTGCACTATTACCGGTTTCGCCTCTTGCTCCTTTTTTTGGTTTTACACCATTGCCGCCATTGTTCTACCTGGCTATAGCCGGCGTGGTAATACTTTATGTACTAATAGCCGAATTGGCCAAGCATTTCTTTTACCGCGGTTATAACCATTAATAATTACAACCGGTCTTTAACAATTTGCAGCCTCATTTCACCGGTGCCATGTTATCAACAATACCCGATTTTAGTTTGCTAGCCCGTATGTAAAACCCTAATTTTAAGCCTGCAAGGATTTCAGCAATCAAAACCCTGGCGCCGTTTAAGGCATAGGAATGTTCCGCATTTTGTTAAACTATTAAAATAGCTACGCTTAATTGGGCGTTGTTAAATTAAAGGCAACCTAAAAGCCCAACTTAGCTCAAAACTAAGGCAATGAAAGATTCGCAATACAATTTTGGTATGATAGGCCTTGGCACTATGGGCCGCAACCTGGTGAATAATATGGCAAGCCACGGTTTTGCAGTGGCCGGTTTCGATAAAGACCCTGCAAAAGTGGCCGCACTTAAAAATGAAGCCGGTGGTAATGTTTATGGCGCACAAAGCCTGCACGATTTTGTGTCGGCTATTGCCAGGCCACGCACTATTATGCTTTTAGTACCAGCCGGGCAACCGGTTGATGATGTAGTGGCCGAACTAAAACCACTGCTGAACGAAGAAGACCTGATTATGGATTGCGGCAACTCGCATTTTATTGATACCGACCGGCGCATAAAGGAATTGGTGCGCAATAAATTTCATTTTATGGGTGTGGGCATTTCGGGCGGCGAAGAAGGGGCCCGCAAAGGCCCGAGTATAATGCCCGGTGGCAATAAAAAAGTATTTGACAGGGTTGGCCCTATGCTCGCGGCCATAGCAGCAAAAGTTAACAACGAGCCCTGCACCACCTACCTCGGCCAGGGCTCGGCGGGCCACTATGTAAAAATGGTGCATAATGGTATTGAGTATGCCCTGATGCAGTTAATAGCCGAAACCTACCAGTTATTAAAAGAATACGGCGGTTTTACGAACGGGGAGTTGCATAACGCATTTGATGGATGGAACAAAGGGCCGCTAAAATCTTTCCTAGTTGAAATTACGGCGGAAATATTTACCAAAAAAGATGAACTAACCAGTAACTACCTGGTGGATATGATACAGGATAGCGCCGGGCAAAAAGGTACAGGCATCTGGACCTCGCAAAGCGCACTTGATTTACAGGTGCCGGTACCATCCATTGATGCAGCGGTTACAGCCCGTGTCATTTCGGCCAATAAGGAACAGCGCCTAAAAGGCGGAGCCTTAAAAGGGCCGGGCATTACCAGCGCCACCGATAAGGAAGCGCTGCTCAACAACCTGGGGCAGGCCCTTCAATTTTCAATGCTTATAGCCTATGCACAGGGTATGGCGCTGTTGCAAAAAGCATCGGCTGCTTATAATTATGGGTACAGCCTTAGTGAGGTAGCCAAAATATGGCGTGGCGGGTGTATTATCCGCGCCGAAGCGCTTGAGCTAATCATGGAGGCTTATAACCAACAACCCGGCTTAGCAAACCTGATGTTTGGTAACAAGGTAGCGCCAATACTGGTTGAAACACAACAGGGAGCCCGCTTAATAATCAAAACAGCAGTTGAAAACGGAATTGCTGCACCGGCTATGATGGCGGGCCTGGCCTATTATGATGGTTACCGGAAAGATTGGTTGCCTTCAAACCTTATACAGGCGCAGCGCGATTATTTTGGCGCACATACTTACAAACGCACCGACCGGGACGGGATTTTTCATACTGAATGGAATAAAAACTAAACTGCATGGCTAAATCAATAAAAACTGAACCTGTAATACTGGTAATTTTTGGTATAACCGGCGATTTAACCTGGCGTAAACTAATACCAGCCCTGTATAATTTGTTCCTTGACGACCAGATGCCTGAAAAGTTTTCCATTATCGGCGTTGGCCGAAAAGCAATAAGCGAAGAAAATTTCAGGAAACACCTGCTGGAAGGCATAGATAAATTTTCGCGAAGCGGTAAAGCAAACCGTAAGCAATGGAATGAATTTATTAACAACTTTAATTATTTCAAAGGCGGTCTGGAAGACCACACTACTTATCAAAGGCTGGGTAAACATGCTGCCGCTATTGAAAAAGAATGGGGAGCAAGGACTAACCGTGTATTTTACATGGCAGTGCCCCCGGTTTACTTCGAGCAAATAGCCAAAGGGATAGGCAAAGCAGGGCTTTGCAAAAACGAGCAAACCGACCGCATTGTTATTGAAAAGCCATTTGGCTACGATTTGGAGAGTTCCAAAACCCTGAATACCCTGCTGCACAGCATGTTTAAGGAATCGCAGATTTACCGCATTGACCATTATTTGGGAAAAGAAACAGTACAGAATATACTCGCCTTCAGGTTTGCTAATGCGTTGTTTGAGCCGGTTTGGAACAGGAATTATATTGAGCATGTGCAGATAACTGTTTCAGAACAGTTGGGCATAGGTAACCGGGGCAATTATTACGAAACTGCCGGGGCCTTGCGCGATATGATACAAAACCACCTGCTGCAATTGCTTTGCCTTATAGCTATGGAACCGCCCACCTCTTTTGATGCCGATGAAGTGCGCAACCGTAAGGTGGATGTACTAAAAGCCCTCAGGCGCTTTGAAACTGACGAGTTGCACAAATTTGCAGTGCGCGGCCAGTATGGCGAGGGCTGGATTGAAGGAAAAAAAGTAGTGGCCTACCGACAGGAAGCCGATGTGGCAAAAAATTCTAACCGCGAAACTTATGCAGCGGTAAAATTTTTTATTGATAACTGGCGTTGGCAGGGGGTGCCGTTTTACATGCGCACCGGTAAGCGCCTTAACGAAACCACCTCCGTTATCACCATTCAGTTCAAGCCGGTGCCGCATCATTCTTTTCCCGATGAGGTGGCAGGCAACTGGCAGCCTAACCGGCTTATTATAAATATATCGCCGCACATGGATATACGACTGCGCTTCCAGGCTAAAAAACCAGGCCTGGAAATGCTTTTGCGCCCCGTTGATATGCTTTTCGATTATAAGGAATCGTATTCAACCGGTACGCCCGAGGCCTACGAAACACTGCTGCTTGATATTATGGAAGGAGATTCCACCCTGTTTATGCGTGCCGACCAGGTGGAAATATCGTGGGATGTGCTGATGCCGATTATCAAATTGTGGGAGAAAAATATTTCTGTCAATTTCCCCAACTACGCGGCAGGTATGCAGGGCCCGGAAGATGCCGAAGCCCTTATTGCCCGTGACGGGCATAACTGGATTGTAATGCCACCGGATAAGGAGTAAGTATGGATAATTATGAATTATTGGTGTATGAAGATTTACAAAGCCTTGCCCGCGCCTGCGCACAAATGGTTTTGGAAGCATCACAACAGGCGGTAAAAGCAGGCAGAAAATTCACAATAGCCTTATCGGGCGGCAATACGCCTGCCACTCTTTTTAAAACTTTAGCGGCTGAGCCTTACAGCACACAAATGCCCTGGGCCAGTACCTGTGTATTTTGGGGCGATGAACGCTGCGTTCCTTTATACGATGAGAACAATAATGCACACAACGCCATTGAACTGCTGCTAAGCAGGGTAAATATCCCGCCCGAAAATATTTTCCGCATTCCGGTAAACCTGCCACCCGCAAAAGCGGCTGAGCAATACGAAAACGAACTAAAGGCTTTCTTTGAAACCAACCCGCCGCAATTCGATGTCATCCTGCTGGGGCTGGGTAACGATGGGCACACGGCATCGCTGTTTCCGGCAAGCGCCGCCCTTAAAGAAAAAAACAGGCTGGTGCTAGCCAACTATTTGCATGGGCCAAATGTGTTCCGTATTACGCTTACTTACCCGGTTATAAATGCCGCGCATAAAATTGTTTTTATGGTTAGTGGAAAAACCAAATCAACTATTCTTAAATCAGTTTTGCAGGATAATAAAAAACAATACCCCGCACAGGTTATACAACCTGAACATGGCAAACTGATTTGGATGGTGGATAAAGACGCCGCGCAGGATTTACAGGCTGTTTAAATCAGCTTCATCAGCAACTCCATTTCGGCGGTCTTTTGCAGGTCATTTTCCTGTGTATAGTAATCAAGCAGGTAACCGCCCAACTCTTTAATAATCCCTTTGTGGTCCGATGGGTTAAAATATTTCGGGTCATGATCCAGGTGCATTTTATCAAGGTAGTCCTTTATCTCGTTCCTTGAAAACACCGAACCTTTATTAACCGGGTTTATGTAAAACATAATATCAAGCCCGTTTTGCTGGTACTCGTTAAAATCAAGTATCGCCCTTTTGCAAAATGCCAGCACATAATGCCTGTTTAAATTTACGCCATATACCGGCAGGCCAAGGTCGTTGGCTATAACCTGGTATATAATGCCAATAATTATCGAGTTACCCTGCTTGCTTTCAATTACCTTATTCACGCAAAAATCCTGGTAGCTATCGTAAGTTTGCAGCCCCTTAAAACCATGATGGTTATAAAACACCTGGTTAAAAATCTGTATCTGCTCAAGCGGGGTTTGATTGGGGCTTAATTCCAGCCAAATGGTTTGGCGTATTTTGGTAACCGCCTTTTGAACTTCCTCGTACTTTAAATCCGGGTAATGGAACCTTGCCAGCAAATAAGCGCCGTGCAGCAGGGCGTAGGCATCGTCTTTCACCCAACATTCAAAGTCAAGGGTAAGGCTCTCATACTGTATTTCGTGGATTATTTCCTCCAGTCGGTCGTGTGTAACAGGGCTTAAACCAGCACCCCAAACTTCCTCGAGCGCCGGGATAACATCTGGGCCAAGGCTTTTCAACTTATCGTGAACGTGTTTAAAAACCTCCTTGTCGTCATCGTCAAGAAGATGGATTAACGCGCTCAATTCTTTGTCTTCGGCCATTTCACTTTTTTTTCCTTCCTTTGAACCCCCGTTTTGTGGGCCCCTGCTCTCCCATTATTATTTGCACATCTTCCAGTGTAAGGTGTTCTGCGCTTCTATCCTTAGGTATCTTATAATTGTCTTTCCCTTTTTTTATGTAAGGGCCATACCTTCCGTTTAGCACCTGTATCCCTTCCTTTTCAAAGTTATGAATCACTTTATTGTCGTCGGCCTCGCGTTTTTCACGCAGCAGAGTTACAGCGTCCTCAAAAGTAATCGTATAGGGGTCCTGGTCTTTCTTCAGCGAGGCAAACATCTTGTCTAATTGTGCATAAGGGCCAAACCGGCCAATACTTACTTTCACTTCTTTGCCTTCAAATTCGCCCAGTACACGGGGCAGTTTAAACAGGTCAAGTGCTTCTTCAAGCGTTATGGTTTCAATGCTTTGGGTAGGGCGCAGTTTTGCATAGCGCGCCTTTTTACCGGTTTCCTCATCGGCCTTGCCAATTTGGGCCATAGGGCCAAACCGGCCCATACGGGCTATAACCGGTTCGCCGCTCTTAGGGTCGGTGCCCAGTTCGCGCTCGCCGCTTACACGCTTCGCTTCTTTCTCGGTGGTTTCAACAATTTTGTGGAAGGGCTTATAAAATTCGTCAATCATTTTATTCCACACCTTTTTGCCATTGGCAACCTTATCAAACTGTAGTTCCACATCGGCGGTAAAGTTGTAGTCCAGTACGTCTTTAAAATTCTCAATTAAAAAGTCGGTAACCAGCAAACCAATATCGGTAGGGAATAATTTATTCTTTTCAGCGCCGGTTATTTCGGCTTTTTCTTCTTTGGTAATCGAATTGCTTTTCAAAGTCAGCACGGTATATTTCCGCTCTGTCCCCTCGCGCGATTCTTTCAACACATAGTTCCGCTTTTGGATAGTGCTGATAGTAGGCGCATAAGTAGAGGGGCGGCCTATACCCAATTCTTCCAGTTTCTTTACCAGGCTGGCTTCTGTATAGCGCGGCAGGGCTTTGGTAAAGCGTTCCGTGGCCGTCATTTCTTTCAGTTCAAGCGCCTGCCCTTCTTTTACGGGCGGTATCAGGGCGCTGCTATCCTCATCGCTTTCAGCATCATCATCCACCGATTCGTTGTAAACCTTCAAAAAGCCTTCAAACAAAATAACCTCTGCCTGGGCTTTCAGCACACCGGCATTTTTATTGTTCACTATATCAATAATGGTCTTTTCAATTTCCGCATCGGCCATCTGGCTGGCAATAGTGCGCTTCCAAATCAATTCGTACAGGCGTTGCTCATCGTATTCAGCCTCTACGCTCTGTTTCGCTATATCTGATGGCCTGATGGCTTCGTGCGCTTCCTGCGCGGTTTCGCTTTTCGAGCTAAAATTCCTGCGCTTGTAAAATTGCTCTCCATATTTACTCTTTACTTCCGATGCAAGGGTATTCAACGCCAGGTCCGAAAGGTTGGGCGAATCGGTACGCATATAAGTAATGTGCCCGTTTTCGTACAACTTCTGCGCCACCAGCATTGTTTTGGCCACCGAAAAACCCAACTTGCGAGAAGCTTCCTGCTGCAAAGTTGAGGTAGTGAACGGTGCGGCAGGGGTACGCTTGCCCGGTTTCTTTTCTATAGCCTTTACGCTAAACTCGGCACCGGTTACTTCTTTTAAAAACTTTTCGGCATCTGCCTCGGTTTTAAAGTTTTCCGGTTTTTCGGCTTTAAACGCCACCTTTTTGCCATTGCTGTCGGTTACAAAAAACCAGCCTACTATTTTAAACGATGCCACTGGTTTAAAGGCGCGTATTTCGCGCTCCCTTTCAACTATTAAACGCACTGCTACCGATTGCACCCTACCCGCCGAAAGCGAAGGTTTTACTTTCTTCCACAGCACCGGCGAAATTTCGTAACCCACCAACCGGTCCAGTACACGCCGCGCCTGTTGGGCGTTTACCAGATCCATATTAATAGTACGCGGGTGTTGCACTGCATCCTGTATGGCGGTTTTGGTAACCTCAGTATAGGTAATGCGCTTGGCGGTTTTAGGGTTTAAGCCCAACACATCGCAAAGGTGCCACGAAATGGCCTCGCCCTCGCGGTCTTCATCCGTTGCCAGGTAAATATCTTTTGCCCCTTTGGCCAGTTTCTTCAGTTCCTTTATTACGTCTTTCTTCTCATCGCTTACTTCGTAATTAGGCGTGTAATTGTTTGAAATATCAATATTCAAACCGCTATCGGGCAAGTCGCGGATATGGCCATAACATGAAGTAACAACATAGTCATCACCTAAAAACTTATTAATTGTTTTTGCCTTGGCAGGCGACTCAACTATAATCAGGTTTTTACTCATACTCTTTTCTTCAATTAGTGCGCAAATAAAACTTTTAGAACCGAAAACAAAAAATCGCCGCTTTTCTGATTATAACGAAAT
>DASZPC010000759.1:0-6073 GCA_035550455.1 Chitinophagales bacterium
GGCAATAATGCCCAACCAGTTTTTACGCGAGTTAACTAATGTAAAAGGATCGCTGAACGCTATTTCATTATAGGCATACGTAAAATTAAAATTACCGGGGTCGTATATATGTGGGCGCTTCGCCTTTGTTTTAGGCACTATGCGCACATTGGTAAAGTTGAAACCCCGGTTGGTATTAATGGTGCGTATTTCCTGCGCGTACTTCCGCGCCGAATCGTTCCCGTAGGCCTTACGTACTATATCAATCATTTCCTTACTCTTAATATCAAACTGGTAAGGGTCGTACTGCGGAGTGCTGATAGACTGTGCGTAGTTTGCATAAAAAGGTATGCGCACCCCTACATCCTGCGGTATAAACTTGCCTACTTCAAGGTTGGCGGTAAAGTTGTAGGTGTACAGGTTGTCTTTATAGCGTTGGTCAATCTTTTGGTCAACCTGCCCAAAGCCCGCAGTGTGCATACTTCCGGCCAAACCGATGTTACCTAAGTCGGCCAGCTTAATATTTACAGTGGCTAAAGCCGCCACGCCACCTTTGGTATCAAAACCATTTACCCGCAATTCATCAAACCATACTTCCACACACTTGGCCTGGCCATCGTCTGCATCCTTAAGCGGGTTGTTAGGGTCTGTTTTTCCTGGGTTATGTATACCCAGCATAATGGTTTTAACAGCGCCTATATCCGGGTTACCCTTTATGGTAATTAAATGCCCAAGCGCATCGGTAGTGGTATATGGAATATTTATAGGAAAACCCGTTGTGGCATTCCGCTTTTCCTTTAGCGAAATAAAATCCTGTAACGTAATTTCCATGCTGTTTGAATCAGGCCAAACAATCTGCCGGTCGCCGGTATTGTCGTTGCTATACACACCATCCGGGGTAATAAACAATGGTATTTCGTACTCGTAGTAATTATCTACAAAATCCGAACCAATACGGATAAAGGCGGTTACCTGTTTATCGGCTACTGTTGGCTCGCCATCAATACGGTTGGCGTGGATATACATATCCAGCCGCTTATAGTTACGCAAGTCAAGGTTCAGGTTTTTGAACACCGCTTTCCTGCCACAATCCTTAAGGTCGCAAACCGAAAGGGCTAACGACTGTTCGTCCTGTGCCACAAACTGATTGGTTTGTGCCCCAAGCGCCTGCTGCCTTTCAATATTAGGGGGCAGCACATAGTTAACCGGTGTTTTGCTGCCGTTGGCTTCCAAACCTACTGAGCCTACATTAAAGAAGGCGCGTTCGCCGCCATGCGGACTGGTACCTTCACAGGCATCATCCAGCGAAAGGTCATAAGTGCGCCATTGGTTGCGGGTTAATTGCAGGGTTCCAAAACGGAGGATAACCGCTGTATCAAACCCGGTAAGGAACATCCGCATAAACTGAATGGAGGTAAAGTCAGATATATTGCCCACTTTGCTGGTATAGCCATTAATAGGTATGCGGAATTGCAGCCACCGGTTGGGTATGCTCTGGTTATCAACCCCGGTACCAGCTACTGTTGAAACGATATACGGGTTGTTGCCTACATCCATACCCTGCGTCAGCGGAATATCATATTGAAAATAAGCTTCGTCCTGGTTAAGGGTATTATCGTTGTTAATGTCCTCCTTGTCCGGTAGGTTGGTTTCGGCAGTGGTGGCTATGCTGTTGGTTTGTATAGGCGAGTTCCCTTCTGTTCCGCAATAATCTTTATAGCGGTTCAAAATACTGGGCTCGTTACTGTACACGTTATTATCCTGGAAATAAACATAGTCATCGCTCGATGGGTCGGCTGTTAGTTTTGCCAGTTCCGCTGAGTTTACAACACCTGCCACCGTTGCCAAAAACTGCGATTTGCGTGTCCGCTCCTGTGCATCGCTTAAACCATCAATGCCCACGTCCTGTACCGGGCGCAGGTTTTGGTCGTTATCAAATGCATTTACCAGTGGCACCAGTTTAGGCACCTCGCCCCAGTAAGTAGCATCAAGGGTTGAACTATCGCTGCTCAAACCATTTTCAAACGATGCCCGCGAATCGCGCAAAATATCTTCCGATATATAGCCCAGGTCAATATACAGGTGGCCGCTGTTGTGCTTGTTATAAATAAAAGGGTCCAGCAACCAAAACTCTATGTACTCTACATTGGTGGCTACCAGGTCCGAGTTATCAATGCTGCGCATAATACCGCCCCAGCGGGTTTGCGGGTCCTTCAGGCTTCCATCGGGGTAAATACCATGCGAAATCCCCGGCGAGCCGTTAGCGGTGGCTTCGTAGTTGTAAGGGCCACGTTCGCGCGGGTAAAAAGCCACATCAAAGGTGTATAGGTTCTGGTCAATAGTTTGGTTAGGCGCATTAGGGAATACTTCCTGGTAAGGCACTAACCTTGTGTAGTGGTTCTGCCACTCGGCGGGGTCATTATATACCACCGAGGGGGCTGTTTGTTGGTTAAAGAAAGAGTTATCAATGCGGTACCAGGCAATTTTTGCACGGTTATAACCATATCGTTCATCATTAATCAGGTCTCCTTCAGGGAACATCGCCTGCCCGGCTGCATTGGTGGAGCCGCGCGGGGTAGAGGCCAGGTGCCACGAAACCGAAGGCGTTTTCAAATCATAGCCCGAACTGGTACCTTCAAAATCATCAATATAAACCTGTCCCTGCTTGTTTTGATCGTTAATGGCTTTGCTGTGCCCCGGTTTCAAATAAGCCATTTCACCATAGGTTTGTATGGTTGACATTTCCTTGGTGGGGTACAACTTGCTAATAGCTTTGGTTAGCCAGGGCAGGTTGGTTTCATAGCGTATATCGGTACCCATAATGGTGTTGCGTATAGGGTCATCGCCTATGTTCACCTTCTGGGTAAAAGGCCTTTCGGCAAGGGTCATTAATGTAGCGCCAATATTAAACTTGCTGCTTATTTTATAATCAAGGCGGGTGCCATACATGCTCTGTGTTTGCGTGGCAAACTGGTTATTGTTTTCATAGTCAACCTTTATTTGCTGTCCGCTGTTAATAATAGATTGGTTAAGAATGGTAACCCGCCCAAGGTTATAATCAACGGTATAATCCGTTCCCTCCGTTAGTTTTTGTCCACCGGCTGTTACCACTACCGAGCCGCGCGGTATGTTGCCCGCCCCCAGCGAAATTTGGTTGCCGCTGGTACCCCGGTACGTACCTTTAATTACAAAGCGGTTATACTCCGGAAACTGCTGCGCATTAAACCTGGTGGAATCGTACAACTGCTTATAATCATAGGTGGCCGAATCTGCCGGCGTTCCGCAACTAACAAAAGCCTGCGTAAGGTGGTTGCCAAATGGTTGCACCACCGGGAAAATCAGTTTCCCGGTTTGCGGTAAAATGGTTATGCCCGAAATAAAGTCGAACAACCCGTCGGGCTGCTGGTTATTGTTCAGGTCAAGGTTATCAAGGCCCATTACACTAAGCAGTGGCTTGCCTTTTAAGCAACCGGTAGGTATGTAGCGCTTTAAACCACCACCGGGGTCGTTGTAATAAATATCAAGGTAAAAGTTTTGATTGCTGATGCCGAACGCGCCTAACGAGTAAATGTTCTTCATCATCAGTTTCCATATAGGCAGGTTAACATGGGGCGCGGTGCCTTTCAGCAATTTCAGGTAAATAACTTTCGATGTTGAATTGGAATCAGGCGGCACATCATCGCCAAACTCACCCACTTTAAAAGTTTGCCCGTTATAGGTGTACTGGTAAGCCACAGCCAGCACATCGTTGGGGTTTAGCTGGGTATTCAGCGATATATAACCCAACTGGGCGTTGTAAGTAAATTCGCTGGGGTTTAGCTTGCGGGCGTATGTTTGTTCAAAATCCTCGCCCTGTTGCAGGCCATAGCTTTGCAGGCTCGAAACTGCGTTGTTCAACAACCGGTTAGATGGGCTCGATATTACTTCTGAATATAAGTTATTGGCCTCGTTGCGCGGGCGCCCGTCTGTGCCCACTGCATGTACCGCATTGGTTTCGTAAGGCTGGTTTTCGCCAAGGTCCATCAGGCCCACCACATTGCGCACATTTTGCGTAACCCCGTTGCGATTGGTAACCCACACTTCAATACGGGTAATATTTACCACCGATTTAATGTTTGGCAAATGCGCCATCGCTTCATCGTAGTGGTCGTAGAAATACTGGGCTAAAAAGAAGTTCCGGTTCTCTTCGTATTGGTCTGAATTAATAGAGAAGGTTTGTTGCTGCGCCCCGTTTTCAAGTGTTACCGTTTGCTTTTTCGATTGTTGCTGCGATATAACGCTGGTCCAGGTAAGGCGGCCAAATTGCAACACGGTTTTTACCCCAAACAATGTTTGGCTACCGGTAATTAAGCGCGTAGGCAATGGCAGGCTTACATTACCGGCCTCAATACTGCGGATAATGTCGTCCTGGTCGCCGGTATAGCCCAGTTTTACCTGGTTATCGAACTGAAAGCCCGACTGGGTATTGTATTTAACCCCCAGTTGCAGTTTATCGCCAATTTTGCCCACCACATTCATGTTAATATTCATGTCAAAATCGAAACCACCGGTTTGGCGGTTGCGGATGGGTATGTTGGGGTTGGCCGTTTTCTGGATATTAGCGCCTAGCGTCATTTCAACATTACCCTGCGGTTTAATTTCAATTTTGCTGCCACCAAAAAGCCTGTCGAAAAACTGCTTCTTCACCTGTATGGGCGGCACTATGCTCTTCTCTTCCACCAGGTTTACGGCATTGGCGCGTTCTTTCCAGTAGGCGTCCATTTCCTGCTTCTCGGTATATTTCAGGTAGTCATCATAGGTCATGTACATAGGTGGGCGCACATCCTGGCCGCCTACTTTTTCGGTAACCACGTACATACCGGTGGCGGGGTCGTAATCAACACTTTCCTGCACTGCCGGTGGGTCTTTCAGGTAAAAGGGGTCTTGTTGCTGGCCTGTAACAAAATCGCCTTGCCGGTCTTTCATGGGGTATTTTAACTGCACCGGCCCTGTTGAGCCGGTTGAACCAGTAGAACCGGTGGCGCCGGTAGGGCCTGTTGGCCCGGTTGGCGCTACTGGGTCCATCGGCACAGGTACAGGGGGCAAAAACGGCAATTTGCCCGTACCGGCATACGCAGCATATAATATGCTTATGCCTACGGCCGCCGCTACCCACGAAAATATTTTTTTAGTACCCCTCAACGCAATATCCTATTTCGTATATAAAGCCTTTTTATTCTTTAATTTCCTACAACAATTTCAAGGCCTCTTTTATAAGCCCTTCCACACTGGCGCCGGCGCCATTAGCCGTTAGTTTTGCCAGCACCTTTTCGGCGGCCTGTTTGTTAAATCCAAGGGCAAGGAGTGCAAATAACGCTTCCTCCTTCATCGTATTGCTTTGCGGAACCGTTAAAATCTGCCCCTCGCTTACCTTGCCTACTTTGTCTTTCAGTTCCAGTATTACCCGCTTCGCCGATTTTGGCCCTATGCCTTTTATGCTTTGTATCATTACCTCGTTCTCAGTCAATATAGCTTGGCGTATTTCATCGGGCTTAAAAGTGGAAAGCATAACCCGGGCTGTGGAAGCCCCTATGCCCGAAACCGAAATCAATTTTTCAAATAATTCTTTTTCGGTATCCTCGTAAAAACCATAAAGCTCAAACCCCGAAACCGACTGGTTTTCGTTTTTAACCACCATAGCAGTGTTAAGCCGGCAACTGTCAAGGTGTTGTATTTTCTCAAAGGTGTTAAGGCTTATTTTTACCAAATAACCTATGCCCCCAATCTCCATCAGGATATGGGTGGGGCTTTTAAACGTTATTTTACCGTTCAGGTACGCAATCATGGGAATTAAATAGCAAACCCTTGCAACAATCCGTACCACCACTGAAACCATTTGGCTTACAGGGTGAAAAAGGGCTGCTGCTAAAATACTTTTCTTTAGTTTTTAACTGTAGAAATGGGCTATAGGCGGAGCGGTTTTGGGCTTGTATTTATTAAGAGTAAATCGTTAAGTGTCTATTTATCAATAATGCTGTTAAAGCCCGGGGCTGTTTTTTGGGTCTCCTCTCAGGCAATAGGGTGCCCAAGTTGCATCATTTTATCTGAAAATGCA
>DASZPC010000760.1:0-4630 GCA_035550455.1 Chitinophagales bacterium
GGGGAATTGGGAAACCAGTTAATCAGAATATCGGCTAATTCAGAACTTGAAACTTGGAACTCGAAACTGTAAACTGTAAACTGTATTGCGGGGAGCAGTTAATCGGCAAATCTGTTAATCCGTTTTGCCCAAAGCAAAAAACTAAAAACCCGAAACTAAAAACAGTAAACAGTAAACCGGAAACTCGAAACGGTAAACCGCTTATCAAAAAAAAACCGCCGTATTTGTTATCCTGTAGGGTAGGGTGGCAAATACAAGCGGGCTGCTCGTCCTAAAACCCGGAATGGGCGACTCCGGTTGGGTTGTTCAGGTGGACAGGCAATATGGTTCATCTATAAAAATCGCCCAGGGCAGGATTTTAAGGCCCTGCTTTCTGGGCGTCAGCAAAAATGAATAAGCTTTAACTCATTATAAAAGTGCAGTTAAAACCTCAATCTGTCAACCGGTAAATAACAACTGATGCAATAGGCCAATAAGTGAAGTAAAATGGCCCATAACCGATTTTTAGCCACGCTCATTTAACAATTTCAGCAGGGCATCGCGCCGCCGCTGCGAAACCGTTATCTGCGAGCCATCGCTCATTACCAGCACCGGTGCATTGGCCCGTATAAGCTCGGTAATATGTTGGCGGTTTATCAGGTGGGCATGGTGTACGCGTATAAAACCATCATCGGCAAGCAGTTCCTCATATTCGCCTAAGTTCCTTGTAACCAATAATTTATCGCGGTTGGTAAAATAAAACCAGGTATAACTGCCATCGGCCTCGCAGCGCACTATATCGGCCTCATTAACAAAGGTAAGCCCCTGCTGGGTGGGCAGGCCTATTTTTTTATCGCGCCCCAGCTCCTTTATATTGGCCAGCAGGGTTTTAAGCGGTAGCCTGTCGCTTTTTTGGCTAATGCGTCCCGCAGCACGCTCAACGGCTGCTTTCAGCTCGGCTATTTCAATAGGTTTTAAAATATAATCGCACGCCGAAAGCCTGATGGCCTTAATGGCGTATTTTTCAAAAGCGGTTACAAATATTACTTCAAAGGGTATGGTGCTGTAACCGGCCAGTAAATCAAACCCGTTGCCAAAAGGCATTTCAATATCTAAAAAAACAAGTTCGGGTTCGGTGTCGTCAATTATTTCCTTGCCGGTGGTAATATTACCTGCCGTACCGGCAATGCTTACATCGGGGCAATAGCGCGCCAGCAGGTTGCCCAGGTTTTCAATACCCGCTTTTTCGTCATCAATTATTACGGCGCTTATCATTCTTCGGCATTTAAAGGCACCAAAACTTTTACCAGCGTACCGGTTGGGTTCCCTTCATCATCTGTTTTATCAATTACCTCTACCCGTATTTTGTTATTATGTATTTGGTTGTACAAATATATTTTGTCTTGCGATAAACCCATACCCTTTGATTGGTATACCGAGGTGGCCATACTTTTCATTTCACCGGCTTTGGCGCGGCCCACGCCGTTATCATCAATACTGCACACCACAAAGCCATCGTTAAGGCTAAAAGTAATTTCTACAAGGCCATTGCCATCCTGTTTGTACCGCAGGCCGTGCTTAATGGCATTTTCAACATAAGGCTGCAACATCAGCGATGGGAAAGTTATTTTATAGGCCGGTATATCGTGTATATTGTTGGTAATACGGTAATCCATTTTATCGCCAAAGCGCATTTTTTCAAGCGTTAAATAAGTATTCAGGTAGTCAATTTCATCGCTCAGCGATATATCGGGCCTCGATGAAATATCCATCGTCCGCCGTATCAGTTTCCCAAAATTGCCCAGGTAATAATTAGCGGCTTCGGTATCGTGCCGGTTTATAAAGTTTTGTATCGAGTTAAGCGAATTGAAAATAAAATGCTCGTTCATTTGCGCACGTACCGCCTGCAATTCCATCTCGGCCATTTTTTTATCATGCCTTGTTTTTTCGTACGCTTTACGCTGTATGGCCCTTAACTGGCGGGTTACCAAAAACCAGATAAGTATAACACCGGTTAGCCCCACCAGGGTTATAAACCACCCTGTTTCCCAAACCGGGGGAACAACCTCAAACGTAAGCACTGCCGGGCTGGTGCTCCACATACCGGCAATATTTTTGGCCCATACCTGCAATGTATAAACACCCGGCTGCAACGACGATAAATTGAGGGTATTATTATCCGTAAAAACAGTATCGGGGTTGTCCGTATTAAGCAGGTACTTATACACCGTTTCACCGGCCATGCTGTACCAAATGCCTATGTAATCAATCTGCACATTGTTTTCAGAATAAGGCAGTTTTAAATGGTTGAAATCTGTGTAAACCGAGTCGGGCGTTTTAAAGCCGGTTATGTATACTGGTGGCGCAGGTGCTTTTTCCCGGGTTTGGTTTTCCATTTTCATCAGCCCGTCGGTGGTAGCCACCCAAATATCGGCGCTATCCACCAATATATCGTTTACCGACATTTCAACCCCGTCTGATAATCCGCCGGGCGTCCTAACATTATACGAAAACGAAGGCGCTGTTGAATAAGTTATTTGCGAAATATTAAGGTTGGTACAAACCCATACCACACCGGGGGTGTTGCTGTACAGGCGGCTGCACAAATTGCCGGGCAGGCCACCGGCCATGGTAATGTTTATGATGCTATCGCCGGTTATTACAAAAATGCCGTGCTGGTTAGTGGCTACCCATATATTGCCATATACATCGCAAAAAAGGTCGTTTATCCTCGATTTGCTGATAATCCCGGTTGTTTTAAACAAATGCACTTCGCCATCCGGTTCGCGCACGTAAAGGCCGTTCAGGCTGCCCAGCCATATCTTTCCCTGGCGCCCTTTTACAATGGCCGTAGTACGGTTGTTCCACAAGGTATCAAAGGCGAACCCGCTTTTTGTTTCGCGCACCCTAACGGCATAACCAATCGTGCCCATTAGCGCCGAATCGGGCCCCTCGAAGGTTATGTTTTTTACACAAAGCCCGCTTACAGGAACCGACTGCAAAGGGTTTTGCGTGTTTACTTCAAACAGCCCCATATCCGTAGCAATTAGTATATGTTTCCCGTCAATGCTGCACTGGCGCACCAGTTTATTGTGTGTGGCCATTTGGTTTTGTACCATGTAGGGCTCCATTTCTTCCCCTTTCAACACGCCAAAATGGGAGTAGTCGAAACCCACAAACAACCTCCCATCGGCAGTTTTAAACAGCGATGAGGCATTTGAGCTGTGTACCCTGCTTTCAAACCGGTACCGTACAGTGCGCACCGAAGGGATAAAAAACACCCCTTTGCCCAGCGAGCATACCCATGTATTCCCACTGCGGTCAAATAGGGTATATGAATAGGAAACGTCGTGCGGCAAAAACGGAAATGGTTCGGGCAGCAATTTCATTTTTTTGCTAAGGGCCTGCACCCCCTGCAGCCCTGCCGAGATATATACCGCCGAATCGGCCGGGTTATAAACCGAGTGGTTGGTTATCAGTTCCCTCAGCCCAAGTTTTTTAATTTCTGCCCTTAACACGGTATCAAAACCAACACTTAGTATGGTTCCTGTTTCGCCATTGTTAAATTGCTCCACTATATAACAATGGTTGCGGTAAAACACCGATGAATTATTGGGCGTGTTATCAATACTTTTTACCAAATGGTACACCGCTTTGCCATTTGTAATATCCATAGTATATACACCGGTACTGGTTACAAGGCTTAACCGGTTGCCCAAATAGCCCATACTGGTTGCCGGTTCGCCGCCGGGCGTTTCGTACTTGGTAACCTTGTTGCCGTCAACCATATATACTTTTTGGCCAATAATCCAGGCGCGGCCCTGCCTGTCGGCTGTAATATTGCGGAATAATTGGTTTTCCGAATCAATGCTATTTAAGGTGCTGTCGTTATCCGAAGTATATACTTTGTTATGGTATATATAACAGGGTTTCGAGTTATAGCATATCAGCCACAGGCGGCCAATGGTATCTTCTTCAATCCTGAAAACATCATTATCGGGCAGGCCATCGGTGGTGGTGTAATTTTTAAAATCGGTACCGTCAAACCGGCTAAGGCCAAGGTCGGTGCCAAACCATAAAAAACCTTCCCTGTCCTGGTAAGCATAATAAACCACCGCACCGGCAAGGCCGTTTTTAACGCCGTAATTTTTATATACCCGGTTTTGGGCGTGCAACATTACCGGTAATAAACTTATTGCAGCGCAACACAAAAACAGTAATAATATGCTGCCCCTTTTCATCAATAACCGGTATTTGCCTCTGTAATTGTTGATATTAACTGTTTAAAATCATGCGCCGCGCAAACTATAAACCCTAAATTTGGCGTTATATAGATAATAAAAACCCGCGATTATGGAAACGTTCAAAAAAGGCACGGTTCTGTTGCTGGGGTTCCTGCCCGCTCTTGTTTTTGCGCAACAGAACAATACCACTAATGCCCCTGTTCCCCACAGTATGCCCATGTCTGTTTCAACCGCACATGATGCTGCTATAAAAGCTAATTCGTACGATTCAGACGGCGATGGCATACCGGACTCTACTGATGCCTGCCTGCTGGTGAAAGGCCTGCCGCAATACCAGGGTTGCCCATACCCCAAAAATATAACCCCCACCGACCAAGATGGCGATGGCGTTGCCGATGCCTTTGATG
>DASZPC010000761.1:0-1522 GCA_035550455.1 Chitinophagales bacterium
ACCGCACTGGCCGATGAACTGCAACCGTTCAAATCGGTAGCAGTAACGGTATAGGTGCCGGGCGCCAGGTTGCTAATTGTTTGGGTAGTACCGTTATTACTCCACAAATAGGCAAAGGTTCCGTTTCCGCCGGTAACATTAGCAGTAACACTGCCATTGTTATTACCACAACTTGTGCTAACAGGGTTGGTATTTATGTTAATGTTGTTTACCGGGCTTATACTGGTAGTTGCCGAGGCTGTTTGGCTGGTGCCAATATCGGTAATAGTAACAGTGTAACTTCCGGCACAAAGTCCGTCAATGGTTTGGGTGGTGCCGTTATTGCTCCATAAATAGGTGTAATTGCCAGTGCCGCTTGCGGCGTTGGCAGTAGCCGAGCCATTACACTGCCCGGCACACGGGTTTTGCTGCGATAACGAGGCTGTAACGGGTGTGTAGCATATAGATTTTACCTGGCTGCATGCGTTCATAGCCAATGCTACTGCAAAGCTGTTGCCACAGGCCATTACATCGCCATTGTTGCCTATAGAAATATCATAAACTGCGGCAGGGGTACTGGCCGATGTAATAAAATTAAGGCTGGCATCGTATTCAACCACTTTATTCTGCGAGCCAACAAATACATTGCCACAACTGTCAATAGCCAACCCGCTGTTATTGTTAGCCGAACCGCCTGGAATAGTAACTGTAGCTACAACTGCCCCCGTACTAATATCCCTTTTATGCAAAGTTCCACCATCGGTAGAATAGATGTATTGAGCGGTAGCCCTTATATTGTTTTGCCCCTGTCCGCCACCGGTATTACTGTATGGCAAGTAATACGGAAAACTATAAGTACTTGGTTTGCCATAATTGATATTCAAACCCTGGGTTACTGAACCAATAGTATCTAAAGTAAGGTAGTACATATTACCATCAGGGGCAGCAGTTAATGACCTTACTTCATTAAACCCTATGGATGTAAAACTGAAAGAGGGGTGAACAACACTAACATAGTTGGTAATAGCGCCATTGCTTAAATCCATTTGAAAAACATCGCCATGAAAATCAAACGCTAATGGCACATCACGCGTACCTCCGATATATAATTTGGTTTGGTCGCAGTTAAAATCCATACACCAATATTCTATGGCATTGGCAGGCGCCTGGCTCGAACTATTGGACCAGGCTAAGGACCCGGCAGTATCAATTTTAGCCAATGTAGCCCCATCGCCATTAGTAATGTAAGAGTTACCATGCCTGTCAACTGCAAGCGAGCCAAACCAATGTGAACTGGTGGTCCAGGGCGATAAATATGACCATACCACTGAACCCGTTGGGCTGTATTTAACCAATTTAAATGGCGAATCGCCCCCATACACATAGGCATTACCTGCACTATCGGTTTTAATATAAAAAGCGCTGTTAGTATTGGGTAGCGCGGGGGTAGTTGTCCAGGGATCAATAACTACAGTTTTTGTATGGTCATAGTTTCCTAATTGAAAAGAAACCTGCCTGCCTTGTTTCATAAAATTCGAAGGAA